>JBIOGV010000110.1:0-11076 GCA_044448365.1 Chitinophagales bacterium | reverse complement strand
GTACATCAATACGAGTGATCCTAAAAATATAGCTGCGGGTAATCCTTATTTGAAACCGGAGACCGGCAACAGGTACGAACTAAGCTATAACAGGGATTTGGGCAAAGGAGGTTCGTTTACAACAAGTTTATTTTACAGGGAAAATCATAATGATATTCAACCTTTCATTGTTTATTATCCTTCCCTCAAGCTCGGAGATTCCACCTATACCAATGTTTCTGTAACTACCCGCGAGAACGTAGGTTTGGAAAAAAATATGGGCGCCAGTCTTTTTGGTGATCTTCATTTCACTGATAAATTAAATGTGCGTTCGAATGTTTTCTTTTTTTACAGGCACACGATCAATATCATTGATAAAGGTTACAACTCCAATAGTTTTAATTATCGTTTTAACCTGAATGCCAGTTACCAGTTCAGCAATACTTTGGTTGCTGAATTCTTCGGCAATTTTAATTCGGCCCGGCATGAAGCACAGGGCAGATATCCATCATTCACTTCTTACAGCATGGCCATACGCAAACAATTCTGGAATAAAAAAGGCAGTCTTGCGTTTACAGCCACTGATCCGTTCAATAAATATTCAAACTTTAAAACGAATTTATTCGGGCCAAATTTCAACGTGGTAAGTTTTCGCAAAGTCCCTTTCCGTTCTTTTGGCATCAATTTTACCTGGAAATTTGGAAAGCTCGTTTTCAAAAAGGAAGAAGAGAATAAAGACAATGGAAATTTAAACCCACCGGCAGAAAACTGATTGATGAAATGGGATTTCTTTTCTTAGCTGGGTCTCCGAAAAAAGCGGTGCAATTAAAATTAAAAATTTATGTTAGCTTCAAATTCTTAATGCATCATTATGAATTACCGCCTGCTTATGCTCATAGCCCTTGCTTTCTCATTCAATAATATTTCCATCGGGCAACCTTCTTCAACAAAATATAAAACGATTGGAACGATTGAACGAATCGATCCTGCTCTCGACAAGATTCTCGCACCCGGTACAAAAGTAGAAGTGATCGCGGAAGGTTTTGACTGGAGTGAAGGTCCCGTATGGATCCCATCCAAAAAAATGCTCCTGTTCTCTGATATACCTCAAAATAAAATTTATAAATGGACAGAAGAAAAAGGGAAAGAAATTTATCTCACACCTTCCGGCTATACGGATTCCACAAAGCGCGGTGGTGAAATGGGTTCAAATGGTTTGATTCTTGATCCAAATGGCAAATTGGTACTTTGCCAGCATGGCAACAGGCAAATGGCAAGAATGGATGCTTTGATCATTGATCCGAAACCTTTGTTTATTCCTATTGCCAATAACTACAAAGGAAAAAAATTCAACAGTCCAAACGATGCTGTTTATAATAGCAAGGGAGAATTATTTTTTACCGATCCGCCGTACGGTTTGGAAAAACGAATGGACGATCCCAAAAAGGAAATTCCATTCCAGGGAGTGTATAAAGTAAAAACTACTGGCGAGGTGATCCTGCTGATTGATTCGATCACCCGTCCAAATGGAATTGCATTTATGCCGGGTGAAAAAACATTGATCATTTCTAATTCCGATCCTGCAAAACCTGTTTGGTATGCTTTTGATGTCAAAAATGATGCATTGACAAATGGCCGGATATTCCATAGTGCTGCCGGCTATGATTCTACGGAAAAAGGTTTGCCCGATGGAATGAAAATTGACAAGAATGGAAATGTGTTTGCTGCAGGTCCGGGCGGAGTATGGATCTTCAATAAGGAAGGAAAGCTGCTGGGCAAAATAAAATTGACTGATGCCACTTCCAACTGCGCATTTTCTCCCGATCAAAAAACTTTATACATCACCAATGACATGAATTTGCTTAGGATAAAACTAAGGTAACTATGCTAAAATTTTTAAAAGATCATCTGCTGTTTGTTGTAAGTGTCATACTAAAGTTGTTTCAGCATCTTATAATGAAACATTGCAATTGAACTATGACCCTGTTCAAGTTGGTTTTCTCACCATGTTCAAGTTCGTCGCCTGACCAACTTGATATAAGAAATTCAAAACTCCTTCACATAACTCACTGCTACATTCCCGCTGAAGTTGATAACCGGGGGATATTTTTTTGTAATCTCTATGGAAATTCTTTTCACCTGCGGATATGTTAAATGAATGTCTTCGGTAATTGCAGTGGCCAGTGTTTCTAAAAGGTCAGTTGTTTGCAGCATATGTTTTTTTACCAGCTCATACAATTTTATATAATTGATCGTCTCACTCATTCTTGTAATTACGGGAACTAAAGATTCAAAGCCAACTTCCAAATCAATGATGAATTCATTGGATACTTTTCTTTCCTCTTCATACAATCCATGATGAGCAAAAAAGCGAAGCTGTTTGAGGTTGATTGTGATCATTGAGAGTTATTTTGATATTGTGATATTGAGATATTTCTGGCCGTTCGTTAAAAAGGGAAATTATTATCTCCATCAATATCTTAATATCATAATAACCTGATATCCCAATTACACTTTCCCAATTCAATGAATTCCTTTTTCTCCCAAATATCTTTCCGCATCCAGAGCTGCCATACAACCTGTACCTGCTGCTGTAACTGCCTGCCTGTATACTTTGTCCTGCACATCGCCGCAGGCAAATACACCTTCTACATTTGTCTTTGTGGTTCCTGCAATTGTTTTTATATACCCGGCATCATCCATAGTCAGCCAGCCCTTAAATATATCCGAATTGGGCTGATGACCGATCGCAACAAAAAAACCGTTGACAGGAATCGTTTGTTTTTCGTTTGTTTTATTATTGACAATGCGAACTGACTCTACATGTTTATTCCCGATCACTTCTTCTGTTTCTGTGTTCCAGTAAATTTTGATGTTGGGAGTTTTAAAAACACGTTCCTGCATTACCTTGCTTGCGCGCATTTCAGGTTTGCGAATAAACATATGCACGGTAGTGCAAAGCTTGGCAAGATAAAGAGCTTCTTCAGCAGCCGTATCTCCTGCGCCTACAACAGCCACTTCTTTTTCGCGAAAGAAAAATCCATCGCAAACCGCACAGGCGCTTACACCATAACCATTCAATCGCTGCTCACTTTCAAGGCCGAGCCATTTTGCGGAAGCGCCTGTTGCAATGATGACCGAATCCGCTTCAATGATTTTTTCTTCATCGATCCAGATATTATAGGGTTGTTTTGAAAAATCAACTTTTGTTACCAGGCCAAACCGAATATCAGTTCCCATCCTTGCAGCTTGCTTTTCAAAATCAACCATCATTTCAGGTCCCTGGATACCCTGGGGATAGCCGGGATAATTTTCCACCTCTGTCGTGATCGTCAATTGTCCGCCCGGTTGTATGCCCTGGTATAAAACAGGTTTCAGGCTGGCTCTTGCTGCATAGATGGCTGCAGTATATCCCGCCGGACCTGAACCTATAATCAAACAATGAATCCTTTCACTTGCTGTTGTTTCCATATTATTAGACAAGTTCTATCTTCAGAAAAATTTGACAAATTTAACCTGAATTGGGCAATTGATAAGATTGTGAAATTATTTCTCTGGATAGCATGTGCAAAACCTTTAACCAAAAGAATAAAGAAGATAGAATTTAGAATATAAGCAATATGGAATGGAAACCACAGTTCGTAATTGATATATTTTGTGTCCTTCGTGTATCCTTCGTGCACTTAGTGACCGGAAAAAATAGACACGAGGAACCCGATAGCTATCGGGTCACAAAGTGAACAACGAATTTGCCCAAAAGAATTCAGAAAGTTGAAGTGAGTGACACCTGCCTGCCGGCAGGCGGGCAACAGGTGTTGATAGTAGCAATATCGCTGGTTACAAAATAATCGACAGCGCCCTGGAAAACTTTTTCCTATCTTCAAATAAAACTAACCGCATGAAAAAAATTCTTGCTTCATGTGCCTTGTACCTTGCTCCTTTGCTTATATTTTCACAGCAAAATTTTTCTTCGCTTATCGAACAGAAGGCGATAGCTATTCAATCCAAATTGGTTGAATGGCGAAGATATCTTCACCAGCATCCTGAGTTGAGTAATCGTGAATACAAAACCGGGGAATTTGTCGCCCAACGTTTGAAAGAATTGGGCATCGAAGTAAAATACCCTGTGGCAAAAACAGGTGTGGTTGGAATTTTGAAAGGTGCAAAGCCCGGCCCTGTGATCGCACTGCGTGCAGATATGGATGCCTTGCCGATAAAAGAAAAAGTGGATATTCCATTTAAATCAACAGTTACTGCTGAATATATGGGAGAAACAGTTCCTGTAATGCATGCCTGCGGGCACGATTCGCATATAGCGATGCTGCTGGGTACCGCGGAAGTTTTATCCTCCATGAAAGATCAATTGAAAGGCACGGTGAAATTTATTTTTCAACCTGCTGAAGAAAGTCCCCCGCCCGATGAAGAAGGTGGTGCTCCACTGATGATAAAAGAAGGTGTAATGGATGATCCGAAAGTAGATGTGATTTTTGGCTTGCACATTGAATCAAAAATAGAGATTGGAAGAATTGAATACAAGCCGGGTGCATTTATGGCAAGCAGTGATTGGTTCACAATAAAAGTAAAAGGAAAGGGTTCACATGGTGCTTCCCCCTGGGCCGGCATTGACCCGATCGTTGTGAGTGCACAGATCATTAACGGGCTCCAACAGATTGTAAGTCGTCAAATGGAATTGACAAAAGCTCCTGTTGTGATTACGGTTGGAAAAATAAACGGTGGAGTGCGCAGCAATATTATCCCGGAAGAATGTGAAATGTACGGGACGATCAGAACGCTTGACAGCAAAATGGAAAAGGATGTCCTGGAAAGAGTAAAAAACACTGCCGAAAAAATAGCCGAAGCATCGGGAGCCGTTGCTGAAGTACGAATCGACAATAAAACTATTGTAACATTCAATGATACTGCTCTTGTAAGAATGATGCTTCCTTCACTTGCAAAAGCCACAAATGGGAATATGGGCGAAAGGCAGTGGGTAACAGGTGCCGAAGATTTTTCATTCTATGGTAGAAAGGCTCCTGCATTCTTTTTCTATCTCGGGGGAATGCCTAAGGGTACTGATCCCGAAAAAGCTCCTGATCATCACACTGCCGATTTTTATATTGACGACAGCATGTTATACGTGGGTGTGAAAGCATTCTGCAACCTGGTGTTTGACTATGAAAGTATAAAAATGGGAAACGATAAAAAGGGAAAGAAGAGTTTCTGATAATAGCTTCTAAAACAATTGAGGTTTCGAAAATTTTCCGTTAATCCCTGAATCTCCCCAAATCATTGCACCGACAAATATTTCATAAAAAATTCATGGCAGTTCAACACTTCTATTTCTGAAAAATAAAAATCTTTTTTGTTCTCTGTAATTATGCAAATACACTTATTTTCAATGGCTGCATAATATTCCAACCCGTCCTCAAAATCATTTATTGTAGGGTCATTCAAACATTTTGTTACAGACGAGGTTGTGGCCTCAGCAATTTCGATATGATCGCACAGAATACGGATCTTTTGCTTTGCGATCCTGGTTTTATGTTTTTTTTCAGCAAAATAAAAAGCAATGGCCAGACAAATCGGTGAAGTACAAATTTGAAACTCCTTTGTATCAGTCAAACTAAGGATTCGGGAGGACAGGGTGAATAAAGGATATTCTTTATTCAGCACAGAAACTAAAACATTGGCATCAAGAAATACTTTCATTTTTTTGAGGAAAAATATTCTGACTTAGCCGCTTTGCGTGTTCTTTTTTGTGAAGTTTGATAAACAGCCTCTCCATCGGCTACCTGGCTTACCCAATCAGCAATAGGGTACTCCTCCAAAGAATGATAACCGGCCTGGGTTATTTTCTTTAATAGAAATTCTACGAGGCGTGAAAGGCTGATATTATTATGTTCAGCATATTTCTTTGCCTTTTTAATTACACCTTCATCAAAACTCAATGTGATCTTCGCATCCATACTCCCGAATTTGCCACAAATGTAAACTATTATACGGCAATAAAAAAAACTTTATACGTATAAAGTTCCCTTCTTTTCCCGGTTCTACAAAATCGATCTTCGAATCTTTACAAGCTGTTGTAATAAATTTTCGAGTAATTCCAGTTTGAGCATATTTGCCCCATCACTTTTTGCGAGGGATGGATTGGGATGTGTTTCGATGAACAAACCATCAGCGCCTGCGGCCACGGCAGCCTTTGCAATGGTACCGATCATTTGAGGGTTGCCACCTGTAACGCCACTTGTTTGATTTGGTTGTTGTAATGAATGGGTACAATCCATCACCACAGGCACATCAAAAGATTGCATGACAGGAATATTCCGAAAATCAACCACCAGGTCGTGGTAACCAAATGTAGTTCCCCGTTCCGTCAATATTATTTTATCATTTCCTGCATTGCGAATTTTGTCAACGGCAAATTTCATCGCTTCGCCACTCAGGAACTGTCCTTTTTTCACATTTACAATTTTGTTTGTCTCAGCAGCGGCAATTAAAAGATCAGTCTGGCGGCAAAGAAAAGCGGGGATCTGTAAAACATCAACATAGTTTGCCGCAATAGCTGCTTCTTCATGCGCATGAATATCTGAAGTAGTTGGCAGCCAAAATTTCTGTCCTGCCTTTTTTACAATTGCCAGGGCTGTTTCATCACCAATCCCTGTGAATGAAGAACTGCTTGTACGATTGGCTTTGCGATAGGATGATTTAAAAATATAGGGAATACCAAGGTCTTTGCAAATGGTTGAAACCTTTCCGGCCACTTCCATCACTAATTCTTCAGATTCAACGACACAAGGGCCGGCAATCAGGAAAAAATTTTTTTCATCGTACGACTGATCGGCAAAAAGATCCTCCAAAAAAAATTTCATGGCGCAAACGTACTGTAAATTATTTTAATTTTTAGTCAGTTAGTTTATTTGAAAATTGGTTTACCTTTCTTTGCTAAAACATCATTATGAGACTATCCATTTTTATTTTGTTGCTGGCAATAACAACTGCCTGTCAACGCTCCTCAAAAATCCCGGAAGATTTTGACTACGGTAAAATTGAAAATGGTGTTTATACAAATAATTATTTTGCTTTCGAAATCCCTGTTCCTGCGGCGTGGGCCGTTCAGAGCAGGGAACAAGTCCAGCAATTACAAAAACAAGGTGAGGATATTGCATCAGGCAATAACACGGAATTGAGAACAAAACTCAAGGCCGCCGATATTCAAACAGCCATATTACTGACTGTTTTTAAAAACAAACCGGATAGTGCCATTAGCGGATTTAATTCCTCATTTATAATTTTGGCTGAAAACCTGGGTATGTCTGGAGTAAAAGAAGGAAAAGATTACCTGGAGCATGCAAAAGAAATTATGAAGCAGTCAAATGTTTCTTACCTGTTTTCACCGGAATATTATTCAGAAAAAATCGGGAACAAAAAATTTGATGCAATGGATGCCACGCTGAGTTCAAATGCGGATAGCGTTCGGCAAATATATTATTCAACGATCGATAGAAATTTTGCCCTCAGCTTCATTATTTCTTACAGTAATAGTCAGCAAAAAACGGAATTGAAAAATATTATTAACAAGATCAGGTTCAGGTAAACGTTATTGGTAAATGGCAAAGGAAAAAATTCTTGTGATCGGTGCATCGGGTCAAATAGGTGTGGAATTAACACTTGCACTCAGAAAAATATATGGCCCAGCGAATGTAGTAGCTTCTGACCTCCGCGAAGAAAATGAATTGCTCCATGGAACAGGGCCCTATGTGAGCCTCGATGTTATGAATAAGGAAATGCTTCATGTGCAGGTAATCCGGCAGAATGTGACACAGATCTATTTATTGGCGGCTATTCTTTCTGCAACGGGTGAAAAAAATCCAAATCTCGCCTGGCATTTGAACATGCAGGGATTGCTGAATGTTCTTGAAATTGCCAAAGAAGAAAAACTAAGTAAAATTTATTGGCCAAGTTCGATCGCTGTGTTCGGTCCCACTTCACCGAAACAAAATTGCCCACAGCAAACTATCATTGAGCCTACCACTGTGTATGGCATTAGTAAATATGCCGGTGAGTTCTGGTGCAATTATTACCATTTAAAATACGGGGTTGATGTACGCAGTCTTCGATACCCCGGTTTGATCTCATACAAATCAGCGCCAGGGGGTGGTACAACAGATTATGCAGTGGAAATCTTTCATGAAGCCATGGAAGAAAAAAAATACAATTGTTTTTTAAAAGAAGACACTTACCTCCCAATGATGTATATGCCTGATGCGATTCGTGCAACCATTGAATTAATGGAAGCGCCCGTGGAAAAAATTTCTGTCCGCACTTCGTATAATCTTTCCGGAATGAGTTTTTCTCCGAAAGAAATTACTGCAGAAATAAAAAAACATATCCCTGAATTTACAATCGAATACAAACCCGATTATCGCCTGGCCATTGCACAAAGCTGGCCGCGAAGTATTGATGATTCTGTTGCAAGGAAAGATTGGGGCTGGAAAGAAGAATATGATCTTTCAGCGATGACAAAAGATATGCTTGAGAATTTAAAGTTGTTTAAGTCATAGAAGTCAAATGAGTCATAGAAGTCATAGTATCCTATTTGACTTATTTGACTGAGTGGCTATGCACAAATTCCTAATTTGTGATCTGCTGCATTACTGCTTGCCAGTTCAGCACATTCCAGTGATCAGTAAATTTTCCTTCCTTCAAACGGATGATATCAATGACTTCCCAGGTTATTTTTTTTCCGGATGCAGGTATACCCAAAAGTTCTCCTTTATGCGTACCCGTAAAAGTCTTGTAAGTAGTTACTTTATCACCTTCAGCAACCTGGTCATTGATGCTTACTGTCAAATCCGGAAATGCCGGTTTTAAAAAATGATTAAAAAAATACATAACTCCTTCCGGCCCTTTTGGAACACCGTCAGGAGCTGTGTGATTGATAAACGATGCGTCAATGATCTCATTAAAGCTATTCATATTGCCACTTTCAATAAATTCCTTATTAAAGCGCCGAACAGTTGCCTTGTTTTGTTCTGTTGTCATTTTGATTGGTTTTGTTTCGGAACAAAATTCATGATAACAAACAAGGCAAACATGGTATGAATGCGGTCTTCTATGGTCTTATTCCGACTTACCAGTGTCAAGTCTTACTGCGATATTGAAGAGGAGTATGATCAGTAAGTTTTTTAAAGAATTTATTGAAATGTGAAGGATCGGAAAAATCAAGCTTATACGCTATTTCAGCAATAGATAGTTCAGTATGCAGTAAATAAGCCTTTGCTTCTGTCAGGATCATTTCATCGATTAATTCATGCGCTGTTTTTTGTGAATGAAATTTTATGATCCTGTTCAAATGATCAGAACTAACATGCAGCATGCCCGCATAATCGGCCACTTTGCGCACCGAAAGAAAATGCTGGTTCACCAGTTTTATGAATTTTTTGAACAAGGCATTATTACCGGTAAGTGCATCCTGTTTTGAAAACTGGTATTCATAGCTCCTGTTTGCCTGGATAAGGATCAGTTGAATATAAAGTTGAATGACCGGTATGATATCGTTTCTTTTGTTTTTTATTTCATTGTTGATCTTCATGATAAAATTTTCAATTTCACAGGCCTCTTCCCGGGTCAATTGAAATGACTGAACACCCGAATAACTCAAAAATGGAAACTGTTCCTTTATATTTTTCAGAAGCAATGAATCGGCAATGAATTCATCTGTGAACAACATGTAGTAAGCTAAAAAATCATCACCCTGGTCATAAAGGGAAAAAACCTGGCCGGGAAAACCAAAGACAATACTATCACGGATCGGGTAATATGTTTCCAGGCCAATATCGAGATTAACATTTCCTGCGCGGATCAATGCGATCCTGAAGAATTGAGTTTTGATAGGGCCAATCCTGCTCTTTTTTAAATTGGTGGTAGAATACAATCCAAAACCCTTACCAATAAGCTCTTTCGAATTATCCAATCCGAAGTCGGCCTCTGTCAATCCTTCTTTGTGTAGATTATAAAAAGCAGGATCAAGATTGAATTTTTTTATCTCTATGGGAGCAGTTTTCATCACATAGTTTGTATAATACTATACGAAAAAAGCTTTGTTTGAGCTTTCCTTTTCTCAATGTTCACTTCCAATAGTTTTTCATGAGGTCTGTTGCCCAGGCTGGTTGCCTTATTTCCCCTTTAGGCAGAAATTCTTTGAACACAGGTTTTATGTCAAGGATCGGGGTTCCGTCAATGGCATCAAGCCCTTTCACTTTTATTTTTCTTCCATCATGTTCTAAAAGTTCAACGGTGCAAAGACCAAGCCTGTTTGGCCGATCTTTCTTTCTTTGTCCAAAGATCCCAACAATTGGATAACCAGGATTACCTCTTGGTCTGCCGGAGAAAACAATTTCATTGACATTTACTTTATCAAGGAAAAAAAATATTTCAAGGTGAGAAAAATCGGAAATGTTTTCAAATGCCTCTGTTGGAACATCGTCTGCCAATTCAATTTCTGAAATGGCGGTTCCCCAAAAATCATCTGTTGGGGCTTTTCTCGAATTTTTTACTGTTGCTATGGGTCTGAGGTTTATTTCCATATTTAGACGAAAAATAAAATTTGATCAGAGTTAAAGCGAATGTATCGGATCGGCTGTGTTCATTTTATACCTGGTACTATCAATTTTTTTGGTTACAAATTTTCCGGTTGACAATATTTTAGTCCGATAATTGATTGAATCCACGTATCCCGTGAATGAATCATCCTTTCTCCATACCTTTTTTCTTATGTACGTTCTGATTTCATCATTATTAAAAAAAGAATGGCGAAGGTCACAATATGATGGATCGTCACCGCATTCACCCCCACTTAATTCAAGGTAAGAAACAGGATGATTGGCTTTATCGAGAATAATTAAAATCAGTGCGCCATAATCTGTTCCGCCAGCCCACACTATGATCGGGGTAAATTCACCTATTTTATCTTGTTTTGAAACGAAACACACTTGCCAGTCATTCATGATCCAATCCGGAGCAAAACCAGGCATTGAAGAAATATATCTTCTCTTTTGAGAAGAGTCAAGCTGAATCAATCCTATTTTCTTTGTT
>JBIOGV010000109.1:0-11100 GCA_044448365.1 Chitinophagales bacterium | reverse complement strand
CGTATTCCACCTTTCGTTTAGGAAAATCCTTATACAATAATGAGATTGGAAGGTTGTCTGCGCTCATTGTGGCTTCTGCGTTTTCCTATATCCTGGCAAACAATGATGTTCGAATGGATGCGATCCTTACAGCGTGTGTTGCATTTGCTACCTGGCAGGGGGTAGAATTTATTCAGTGCAGGAAAATCTTAAATGCGATTGGTTTAGCGCTGGGATTAGCATTGGGATTCTGTACCAAGGGACATATTGCTGTGTTTACCCCGGCCATCGGGTTATTTTTTTATATCCTTTATAAGCGGGACCGGAAATTGTTCCTGAATTGGAAATGGCTTCTTGTTATAATTTTGTTTGCCCTGTTTATTTCACCGGTCGTCTATTGCTATTACCTCCAATATAATTTGCATCCTGAAAAAATAGTAAGAGGGAAAGATCATATTGATGGCATAAAATTCATTTTGTTGGGGCAAAGTGTTGAACGCTTCCAGGGAGAAAGTTTTGGTGGGTCTGCTAAAAATGATTATTTCTTTTTCTTTCATTCGTTTCTGTGGGCTTTTGCGCCCTGGAGTATTCTTGCGTATATTTCTTTTATTATTCGCCTCAAATATTTCTTTAAAAGAGACAATGAATGGCTGTCTGTAACAACATTTATTGCTATTGCCCTGCTCCTGACTTTTTCGGGCTTTAAGCTCCCCCATTATCTCAATGTTATTTTTCCGGCAACTTCGGTAATGACTGCGACGTGGATCGTAAATAGTTCTTTAAACCAAAAATTAATTTACAGAATTCAAATTGCCGTCTGCCTTTTGATATTAATTCTTACTGGTGTAATAAATGCGTGGGCGTTCCCGGTAAAAAATTATTTACTTATATGTGTGGTCGTTTTATTGTTGGCCATTGTATTCTATTTTTTGAAAACCCCGCGATTGATCAAGGCTCAAAAAGCTCTGGGGCTTTCGGTGTCAGCCATGGCGGTTTCTCTTTTTTTATTAAATACAAACTTTTACCCGCAATTGTTAAAATATCAGGGTGGAAATGAACTGGCAAAAAAGGTCAAAGGAAATGTTGATCCCGCTGATATTTATTTTTGGAAAAACAGCTACAGCTCTTCTTTTAACTTTTATACTGCGACTGAACGAAAGCAATTTGACGATTCTGTTGTTTTTAAGGGAAAAAAAACCGTCTGGTTGTTGTTTGATGAACACTACGAAGACGAAATAAAAAAGGCTGGATATAAGATCGGGCTTACCTACTCGGTGGTCGATTTCGAGATCACCCGTCTGAATTTAAAATTTATAAATCCGGCCACAAGAAAAAATGAATTAGCAAGATTGGTCCTTGGTGAAATATCCGGTAAAGAATAGTTATTGGATCAGATTCTTAAGAAGCTCTTCTAACAGAGGAAGAAGAGAAGAAAGAATTTTTTGCCTTGCAACCTCTGCCGAAAACCATTCGCCCCGGTCTATCTCCGGCACGTCAATATATTTTCCTGATTTCGGCGGCCACTCAAGAGGAAACGAATTACTTTGTATGGAGCCGGCATCAATGTCTCCCTCAACTGCCCAGGCATAAACAATTTTCCTTCCGTCTTTATATTTCACAGGATCTAATGAAATAAAACTACCATTAATCTCGCTGCCGGTTTCTTCTCTGAATTCTCTTTTGGCTGCAGCAAGCGGTTCTTCCCCTTCGTTAAATTCTCCTTTTGGAATTGTCCATATGCCAGCGTCTTTATTTTTATAAATTGGTCCTCCAGGGTGACAAAGAAAAACCTCCGGCTCTCTTTTTTTTATACGAAAAAGCAATATTCCTGCGCTCTGTTTCAATGTCACGCAAATATAAAATCTATTGGGTCTCTTCCTGTGAATAATCTTTTTGTTGCTGGTCCTGCTGGCTTAAAAACAATGGGGTTAAGATAAGCGCAATAATTACACTTGAAATTGCAGATACAATAACGCGGCGATGATACCCAATTGATAATCCATTCACGAACCGGATAAACATAACTGTCGCTATGGATAATGAGAAGACCAGCCAATAGCCGTAATCTATCTTTTTATTTTCGCAGGGTCTTTTCTTTAATGATATGATTGCAACCACAACAATTACCAATCCAATAATGCTGCTTGCAAGCTGCAGAAATTTATACCCCGCAAGATTTATGGTTCCCAGTTTCATCACAGTCGATAGTTCAGGATCTTTTTCAACAAAAAATAAAGTATCGTGGGCGAACGCATCCCACATTATATGAGATGCTGCCCCGATTAAAATACAAATACAAACAACTATCCAGTTCTTCGAAAAATACTTTGTCCACTGAAAATTTTTATAGACCGCTACTCTTTCCTTTAAAAAGAATGGCAGGTTGTCAAAAAGAGAATTACGTACTATAAGATGGTAAACGAAACATAAGACCAGGGCCATGGGCAAATCAAACCAGAACATCCCGGCAAGTGTATGGCTGTATCGGCTCTCTGATCTCATCCTGATAAAATATTCGAAATCGGGTATCATGCTGCCAATGATAAGACCCGTTGCCGACAGCCGAAGTCTTTTTGATATCAGGGGCAAAACAATTGCAGGATGCGAAAGGGTAAATGGCATTGAGTAATTTTTAGATTCTTTCTTATTCTCTTTTTCTTTTATCGTTACATCCCCGCTTTCATACTAATTTCCAGCATTCTGTCAATTGGTTTTCTTGCAGCTCGTCTTATTTCTTCATCCATGATTATTTCCGGGTTTTCGTATTGCATGCAGAGATAAATTTTTTCAAGAGTATTTCTTTTCATATGAGGACAATCATTACAGGCACAGGCGTTGTTCGGCGGTGCAGGAATAAATGTTTTGCCCGGGTTTTCTTTCATCATCTGGTGCAAAATTCCCGTTTCTGTTGCAACAATATACTCCTGTGTTTTGTCTGATTTGGTGTATTTTAATAATCCAGTTGTTGAACCAATATAATCCGAGATTCTCAAAATCGGCTCTTCGCATTCGGGATGAGCTATGAGTTTTGCATTGGGGTGGCGAACTTTCAATCTTGTGATCTTCTCAAGACTAAAAATTTCATGCACCATACAGGCCCCGTTCCACAACAGCATTTTTCTTCCGGTAACCTTGTTGATATAAGCGCCCAAATTCTTATCGGGGGCAAAAATGATCGGCTGATCTTTTGGAAAGCTTTCTACAATGATTTTTGCATTACTGCTGGTACAAATAACATCGCTAAGCGCCTTAATTCCGGCGCTGCAGTTTATATAACTTACTACAACATGATCAGGATGTTGGTCTTTGAACTTTTTAAACAAAGCAGGCGGGCAGCTATCGCTTAGGGAACAACCGGCTTTCAAATCAGGGATCACTACTTTTTTTGCCGGGTTCAATATTTTTGCTGTTTCTGCCATAAAATGTACCCCGGCAAAAACAATCATGTCGGCATCCGTCTTTTCCGCCTGTTGTGCCAGCCCGAGGCTGTCACCGATGTAATCGGCCACATCCTGTATATCCGGTTCCTGGTAATAGTGTGCCAGCAATACCGCATTTTTTTCATTCTTTAATCTTTCTATTTCAAAAAATAAATCAAGTGTGGGATCTAAATCAATGTCAAGAAATCCATGCTCTTCAATTTGCCGCCATGTTTTAATCAATTCTGTTTCCATCTCAAAAAATTTAGCCGGTTAAACCCGATGGCAATATTCCAACAAACAAAACAAATTTTCAAAAAACAATTCAGAAGGGCCGGTTTCGTTATAATAGTAATAATATAATTATTTTTATAAAAGAGTCTATTATTATTACAGTTGTGAATTAGTTGAAAAATATTTTTAATTCACATATTTGATTTTTTTGTTTATCATTATTAACATTTATTTACAGGAAATACACTGCTCTGTTTTAAGACAGGGTTATGCTATTGGGGGAAATTCACAGGATTGTGGAAAGAGAAAGAAGAGGAACTTTTTAAAAAATACAACAATTGTTAGTGTGAATGAAGCAATAAAAACCGGTTAAGTAATATCAATAAAACAAGAAATTTAAAAACGGTTCGTTTTTGTTTCCAACGATGCTGTTCCATATTCACGTTTCACAGTGGATTATACACAGGAAATCGGATCCTTGCACAAGCGGGTGGGGACAAAAACAAGGGGTAAAATTAATTGTGGTCAAGAATAAAGAGATTCGGATGCTTCTTGTTCAAAAATTTAGTAACAGACGAATTAATCCGGGTTTCAACCGTATAATCCTCTATGATACGGCATTATATCTATAATTACATTATTTTTGCCATCCTTCAAGAAACGCCTTGAGGGATTTTTAATACCATATAATAATATGTCGATCATTCAAACCATCAGGGATAAATATGCAAGATTTGCCGTTATCGCGGTTGCTGTGGCATTGATAGGGTTTATTTTAATTGACTACATATCCGGACGGGGAAGGAATCTTTTTAATGGAGGGTCTTCAACCAGCCTGGGTAGCGTAAACGGAAAAACGATAGAAGAAACAGAGTTTGAAAAAAAAGTACAGGCACAGGATCAAAATCAGCAGCAACAGGGAGCAAACTCCGGGGAGCAAGGGAGACAGCAAATTATCGCAGGCCTGTGGAAACAGGAAGTTGATCAATTACTTTTGAAACAAGAGTTTGATAAGCTGGGATTAACTGTTGGAAAAAAAGAGGTTGCTGATATGTTGTATACAGACCCCTCACAGATGGCCAGGCAATATTTAGGAGACCCGCAAACAGGCGAATACGATCCAAACAGGGTGAGACAAATAATTTCTTCCGTTAAAAGAGGCAAAGATAAAAACCAGAAGGATCAGCTTAATCTTTTGCTTGACGCAATGGAAAACGCCCGGCTTACGGAAAAATATACAAGCCTCGTTGCAGGATCTATTCACTATGCCAGGTGGCTGCTGGAACAGCAAAATAAAGACAACAGCCTGATGGCAAAAATATCTTATGTCAATATTCCTTCCGGAGTAATTTCTGACAGCGCAAAGGAAGTGATGGTAACCGATAAAGAAATTTCCGATTTCATAGAAAAACACAAGGATCAGTTTAAGACCGAAGACGAGACCCGGACCATTGAATATGTTTTGTTCAGCGCTGCCCCAAGTCTAACAGACAGCGCAGAGACAAA
Source organism: Chitinophagales bacterium (assembly GCA_044448365.1). Taxonomy (GTDB): domain Bacteria; phylum Bacteroidota; class Bacteroidia; order Chitinophagales; family Chitinophagaceae; genus VBAU01. The sequence goes on along the minus strand of JBIOGV010000109.1, from coordinate 5,962 downwards.
AAAACAATTACTTTCTTTAAAAACAGCATTCGACACCACAAAGAACATGGTTGATTTTATAAAGGCAAACTCTACGATTGGGTATTATGATAGTTACATTGGCAAAAAAACGATACAGGTGCCCAATAAAGATTCAATCTTAAAGAATCTGCCCGGAAGTATTTACGGGCCCTATGTTGATAAGGACAATTATGTTTTAGCAAAGATTATGGATGTGAAAGATTGGCCGGACACAGTAAAAGTTCGACATATTCTTATTGCTACACAGCAGCAGGGACAAACGATCCGCGAAGACTCAACGGCAAAAAAACTTATTGATAGTATTCAGCTTGCTATAAAGAACGGAGCCGGTTTTGATACTCTTTGTAAAAAATATTCTGATGACTCCGGCAGCAAGGATAAAGGAGGGGTTTATGATAATGTGTATACCGGGCAAATGGTAACCGGATTTAATGATTTTATTTTTAGCCATGCGGTAGGAGAGAAAGGGGTGGTTAAAACAGAATTCGGGTATCATTATATTGAAATTCTATCTCAAAGGGGAAAAAGCCAGGCATATAAGATTGCTTACCTGTCGAAAAAGATCGACGCTAGTGATGAAACAGAAAAAAATGCAGAAACAGCAGCACTACAGTTTGCCGGGACAAGCAGGGATATAAAATCATTTGATTTGAATTTTGAAAGGGACCAGAAGCCAAAAGGAAAACAGAAATTAATTGCTCCTGATATAAACTCCCACGCTTTTGATATTTCCGGAATCGGTGTTTCAAGGGCGTTCATAAAAGAGATTTTTAATGCTGATGCCGGGGACGTATTGCAACCCGAGCGAGTAGGCGATAATTATGTTGTAGCGGCGATTACCCAGATTAAGAAACCCGGTACTTTGAGTGTGGCTGACGCACGCATGGGCGTAGAGCCAATATTGCGCAATCAAAAAAAGGCTGATCTATTAAAGAAGAGAATCGGAAAAATTACTACGATCGAGGCTGTATCCTCTGTTGTCAAACAGCCGGTTCTGACAGCGGATAGTATCCGGTTTTCAGGAGCTGGCAGAAATCCTGTTTCATTCGAACCAAAAGTAGTTGGAGCAACATTTAATCCTGCCAACAAAGGAAAAGTAGTCAGTGAGGCCCTGGAAGGAAGATACGGGGGGTTATATGTAATCAGCGTTGATAACGTCACGGCTACGCAGGTTGAAAATGCCGATATAAATGCTCAAAAACAAAATTTAGAAGCACAGGGGCGCACAAGGATATTAATGAGCAATCAATACAGCCAGTTTGGAGGCTATGGCCAGCAATACGATCCTGCTGCCGTGTTAAGAAAGGCTGCAACCATCCGGGATTATAGAAATAAGTTTTATTAAAAAATTGTAATCTTTATCAAAGCCCCCACCAAGGGGGCTTTGATATTTGCGCTGTAAACTATTGCTGTTACGAATTGTTATTTTTGCAGGATATTCATGAAAGAAATAACCATGAGCGAAACAATCATAAATAAAGTAGCGGAAAGCGGGTTAATTACTCTTGATCTTGAAGAGTATTATCCAAAGGAAGAAATTAAATTGTTTGATTTAAAAGACTATTTATTCAAGGGCCTGATATTAAAGGAGAAAGAATTTCGCGAAGCACTGAAAAACTTAGACTGGAAAATTTACAAGGACAAAAATATTGGAATTGTTTGCAGCGCAGATGCCATAATTCCCCTCTGGGCGTACATGCTCGTTGCATCTTATCTTCAGCCGGTCGCCAAAGATGTGGTAATGGGAGACGAAAAAGAAGTGATACAAAATATTCTTCTCAAGAATATAAGAGAGATCGAATTCGGGGAATACATTGATCAAAGGGTTGTGATCAAAGGATGTGGTGAAAAATCAATTGAAGAGGCTGCTTATATGGAGATTACAAAATTACTGGTGCCCGTAGCCAAAACCATTATGTATGGCGAGCCCTGCAGCACAGTTCCCGTTTATAAAAAGAAAACTTAATCCAAGCCGTTGAAATAACTAACAACGCTTTCAAAATCTTCATCAGTTTTGCCAGGAAGGTTTTTATTCTTTATGAATTGAGCAAGCTCTTCCCTTTTATCAATAATTATGCGGGCAGGGCTTTAAACTTTTTTATTTCTTTGAGATTGCCATTGTATAAAATACAATAATGGAGTTTTGTATCTATCGATTGTTCGACGGTAGCAGAGCCAAAAGGGTATATTCCTGTAACCGCTTTTCAATTTTTTTTAACAATGAAGCGCTGCCTGCAATCAGCAACGGATACCATTCTGATGAGTGGCCCCTGGCGTCTATGTAAGAACTATTAACAAAATAAAAAGACTGTCGGGCTACCGAGTCAAATAAAGTTATTTGTGGATTTCTAAAATGAACTTCATTGTCATACAAGTCAAGTTTTACGCCGATACCGGTATTTTGTTTTCCTTCATTTAATAAAACAGCTCCTTTCAACCAATAGTCGTTGAAATAAGGAGAACCTTTACAAGGTTTGTAAATTTTGCTGTTGCAATAGGCTCAGCGTTAACTATTTTAAAAAATGAGGGTGATAATGCATTCACGTCTTCTGAAGTTAGATCAATGTTTTTTTGAGCATTCGGGCAGAATCCGGACAAAAACAGAGCGATATGGAAATGGACTTTGACGTACTCCTTTAACCCTGGGTTAAAAAATATATCGGCACCGGGCTTGTAAACTAAACCTTAAAGCAACTTTCCCGTCAAACAACAGAAATTAAAAAAGTAGCCATGAAAAGGAAATTAATGGTTGCAACCATATTGGTTGGGTTTTCCGTCCTGAAAGCCGATGCGCAATATGTAAGAACAAGACCCGGCTTTAGTGTGGGGATTTCAATTGGGGCGCCCGGCCCCGTGCCTTACGCAGGAGCTATTTGGGTAGCACCGGAATGGGCCTGGAGAGATAGCAGATATGTGGAAGTTCCCGGTTATTGGGAAAGACCCTATCGCCATCATCAAGCATGGATACCTGGACATTGGAGATATACGCGCCGCGGCTATCGCTGGATACCCGGACATTGGAAATAAATAATTCTCTGTGAAAATTAGAAACCTTCCACAACAGGAAGGTTTTGCTTTTTATAACTTCTCAAATAACACCCTTAGCTTTTCTCCCGTCATCTTCTTTTCCCAATCTTTTCCAAGAGCGTTTTCCCAGAGAGGCTTCATGCCAAGTGAAACATTGATCATTGTTTCAAATTGAGCATCATTCAATCCCTTTGTAATATTTTGCGGGATTTCAATTTTATTTTTTTCAACCATGTACTTGAACTCCTTCACACCTTCGGGATAAAATTCTTCTAATTTATCAAACACAATACAATTCCCAATTCCATGTTTTGTGCCAAGCAAATAACTTAATCCATAACTTACCGCATGAGCTACACCAACCTGGCTATACGCAATACTCATCCCGCCCGCATAAGAAGCCATCATTAACTGATCATCACATTCATTGTCCCAGGGTTTTTTTTCTACAAAAACTTTTCTGCAAAGTTGTAATGCTTTTTCTCCATAGCTTTTGCTGAATTCATTCAGGTAAGTTCCGTTCAGGCTTTCAATGCAGTGAATATAACAATCCATGCCGGTATAAAATCTTTGATTGACAGGAGCATTAGCCGTCAACTCAGGATCGAGAACGATCTGGTCAAAAGGAGTAAAATCCGAATTCATTCCCAATTTTTTTGTTGGACCGGTAAGAACGCAAGTGCGACTGACCTCGGCACCAGTTCCGCTCAGGGTCGGAATCCCTGCTTTATAAACACCCGGAAGTTTTACAAGATCCCATCCCTGGTAATCAGAAGATGACCCGGGATTGTTCATCATTAATGAAATGGCTTTTGCAAGATCCATGGTCGATCCGCCACCGATACCAACTATACCGCTGATAACTTCGAATTCATCTTTTATTTGCTGAGCCAATTTATCAACCTGCGAGGTTTTGGGTTCATAATGAACATCAGCAAAAACTATTTTATCATGTCCCCGTAACGGAATACGGTTGATCAGGGGCTTATTCATAAAAAAATGGTCAACAAGAAAGATCATTGGCCGGTCTTCATTGCGATGCGGCTCTAGGATCTCATCAAGTTGATTAAAACTTCCACGGCCATACACTACATAGCCCACCATCTTAAAATTTCTGAATTTCATGAAACGGATTTTAGAATGTTGCGAAGGTAGGGAATTGAAAAAATTGTAACTTAAAGAAGGGATCGTGTTATGAGGACAAGTACATTTTTTAGCCTTTTCATTTTCTTTTCTTTCTACACAGGGCTTCTCTGTGCACAAAAAGTTTTGTATTCACCTTACATCGGCACTCAAATAGCGACACGTTTTGAAGTGATTGGAAAATCGGGAGATTATTATTGGGTGCAAAAAAGCAGAACAAAATTCAGATCAAAAAAGCCGGCAGAACCCTGGCTGGACGATAAGGAATTGATGTTTGAAATATATGATGCCCGGATGAATTTATTGAAAACAATTCCGTCATCTCTTTCTGTCAATCTCTTAAAAGAATATTTAATTCCCGGCGATGAATATTTTGATCAATTGAGCTTGCAGCCCGCCAATCATAAAGTAATTGCACTATTGAAACGATACACATCGGCCGGAGATTTGAAAGACGGCCAGGATACAATTGCCGAATTTCCGGCCAACATGAAGTGCGGTGATTTTTTATTGATCCGCTCGCAGGATAAAAGCAAAATACTTTTACTGGGATTCGAAACCATTTCGGAATCACCGCCCAGGCTGCATGCAATATTGTACGACAAGAACTGGAACCTAATTTATCAAACGGAATACAACAACATTAACATAAGCAAACCGTTGGTTCAGTATGATATTGTAGAAAATCCGCTCGAAGGTTATAACAGCACGTCTATTAAATTGGGCAACGACGGGGAATGGTTAATGGTTTTATCAGCCGGCACAAATCATAACTATTTATTGTTTCATTTCACAGGAAAAGATGAAAGATTTGTGTATAAAGAAATAAAACTGCCTTTGACGGCTACAGTGGAAGATGCGGGGCTTTATCTGGATAATGAAAAACAGGAGGGTTTTGCCGGCATATTGTCAAGGGTTAAAACTTCCACCATTAAAAATGTAAGAATAGTAAATTATTCTCTGAATGATTTCCGGATCAATTTTGATACATCTTATTTGCTAAACACACTTGCCGGCAACAAAATAAAGAATGAAAATATTTTTGAAGAATATTTCATGCTGGTTCCCGGAAAGGGATTTTTATTTTTAAAAGAATATGGAAGGGCATTTTCTCCAGGTACGGAGAACGATGAATTCAATAACAATGACCAGCAATTCAACGAGACCAATAATTTAGGTAAGAAAGATGTTCCGGATCTGTTTAATAAGGATGAATATACGAGGTACGATAATCTTGCGGGGACGCGAAGTAATTTTGACCGGGGAGACCTGACCTTATACTATTTTCCTGCAAAACCAAATGACAGTTGCTGGAGCGGGATTATCAATAAAGAACAAATAACGGAATTGGGGAAATCTTATCTTTCTTATGTATTCCTGCCAAGAGAAGACAAACTTTTTTTTCTTTATAATAGTTTTTACAGAAATAGCGATCAGTATGGCAGCACAACAGTTCTGGATCAAAAGGGCAAGCCAATGAACGAGGGCGTTGAATATTGGAAAATAAACAATACCCTTGTTTTTCAAAAAGCCCGCCAAATTTCAGAGAATGAATTAGCCATTCCTTATCAAAGAAATATGAGAAATGGTTTTGCAATTATTCATTTGTAAAAGCTACGATGGCACTAGGGTTTTATTAATCTCTTTTCTAACTCTTCGAGCGATACCCCCTTTGTTTCCGGCACCTTTGTCAACACCCATATGAGTTGCAGAACCATCATAAAAGCAAAAAAGGCAAAGATGGGCCAGGGATTTTTTCCAAATATGCCAT
>JBIOGV010000108.1:0-11114 GCA_044448365.1 Chitinophagales bacterium | reverse complement strand
TACATCTTTACCGTCTAAGGTTTTTTGTACAGGAATTTTGTAAGTAGCCGGCGATTTTTTCAAAACAGCTTTTACTTTTCCCTGGGGTAAACCATCTACCCATGCAATACCTTTATTCTGTTCATCAAGTGTTACCGTTACCTTTTGGCCGGCATTTGTATTCGACTGGTACTGACCGATCACAGGAAAAATCTGTTCCTTAGTCATTTGGTTTGGCATTGGCACAAGGGTATATTTGGAAAGTATGGAATCCATTGTTTGACTTCCATATTTTTTTTGTCCCTGTGTTGTTGGCGATTGAACAGGCTTAGAACTTGTTGAATCCTGGGCATTTACCGCCAGTGATAACAAAAGCGATGCTATACCTGCTAAAAAAAAGGTTTTTTTCATACTATTAGCGATTATATTGTGATTAAATGGTACTCAGCCGAATGTTTCAAAATACTGTGCCAGAAATCTTTTTTCGGTAAAAACATTTCACATTTTTTTCCATATAAAATATTTCTTCTATAACAGTCGTAGTTCTTATGAGATCATATCACCACGTACCATTCACAACTCATGATTCAGTACCTTTGGTGTTTCCTAAAATTATATGGTCAGGAATAAAGATAACGGCGCAGTAACTGGGTCGACGGAGCATGATATAATTGAAGTATATGGTGCGAGAGTGCACAATCTGAAAAATATTGATATTAATATTCCGAAGAATAAACTGGTAGTGATAACCGGTATCAGCGGCAGTGGAAAATCATCATTGGCATTTGATACAATATATGCTGAAGGGCAGAGACGCTATATGGAAACTTTCGGAGCTTATGCCCGTCAATTTGTTGGTGAAATGGAGCGACCCGACGTAGATAAGATCACCGGGCTTTCCCCGGTTATTTCCATTGAGCAAAAAACCACAAATAAAAATCCACGCTCTACTGTCGGTACTGTTACTGAGGTGTATGATTTTTTGCGTTTGCTTTTTGCAAGAGTGGGAGAAGCCTATAGCTACAACACAGGAAAGAAAATGGTGAAATGGAGTGAAGAAGAGATTGTGGAAAACATTTTCAAAAAGTTTAAGGACAAAAGGATAAATCTTCTTGCTCCGTTGGTTCGGGGTCGTAAAGGACATTACCGCGAGTTGTTTGAAGAAGTAAGGAAAAAAGGTTTTTTAAAAGTAAGAGTAGATGGGGAGATCAAAGACCTCGTTCCTAAAATGCAGGTTGATCGTTACAAGATCCATAATATAGAATTAGTGGTTGACAGATTGCAGGTAACAAATGATCTTAAAGCGAGATTAAGTCAGAGTGTACAGCAAACATTAAAATTGGGAAAGGATCTGATGTTTGTGGCCCCCCCGCCCCCCGAAGGAGGGACTAACGAAAACACTTTAAAAAAGAAATCAACTGCAAGAATCGAAGACTCTCAAGCCCCTCCTTCGGAGGGGTTTGGGGAGGCTTCATACAGCAAGCAGTTGATGTGCGAGGACACGGGCATTAGTTATGAAGAACCTTCGCCAAATTCTTTTTCTTTTAATTCTCCCTATGGGGCTTGCCCAACATGTAAGGGCCTGGGTACAATGTTTCATATAAACATGGAAACTGTTATTCCGGATTGGGATCTGAGCATTAATGAAGGTGGCATTGCTCCTCTTGGTGAAGAACGTGAAGCTTATGTTTACAGGCAGGTGCAGGAGATCGCTAAAAAAAATAAAATATCACTGCAAAAGCCGTTGAAAGAACTCCCCAAAAAATCACTTAATATTTTATTATATGGAAATGAAGCCGGCGAAGAAGCTGAGATTGCCGCGATAGATATCGGGGTCCAGAATATGCAATTTGATCCACAATCCCCATTTGAAGGAATTGTCAATATGCTGAGGCGTTGGTTCAATAATGGATACAGTGAAGGACTGCGTGACTGGGCAGAAAAATACATGGAATTAAAGCCATGTGAAAGCTGCGGAGGAGCAAGATTAAAAAAGGAGAGTCTTTGGTTCAAAATTGTTGGAAGGAATATTTCTGAATTAAGCAATATGAACCTCGATAATCTTGCTGCCTGGTTTGATGGAATTGAACTAAGAATATCGGATAAACAAAAAGCTATTGCAAAAGATGTATTGAAAGAAATTCGTGAACGGTTGCAGTTTTTATTGGATGTCGGTCTATCCTATCTTTCATTAAACCGTCCTTCCAAAACACTTAGCGGCGGAGAATCGCAACGCATTCGCCTGGCAACACAAATCGGTTCACAACTACAGGGCATTACTTATATTTTAGATGAACCTTCCATTGGTTTGCATCAGCGGGATAACCATCGTTTGATCGACGCGTTAAAAAATTTAAGAGATATCGGGAATAGTGTGCTCGTTGTTGAGCATGATAAAGACATAATGCTTTCCGCCGACCACCTGATTGATATTGGTCCAAGGGCAGGTCATCATGGCGGGCAAATTGTGGCGCAGGGTTTCCCTTCAGCCTTATTGAAACTGGATACGCTTACGTCAGGCTATCTCAACGGGCGTCTCAAAATTGCAATTCCCAAAGAAAGACGAAACGGAAGCGGAAAATTTCTCGAGCTCAAAGGCGCTAAAGGAAATAATCTTCAAAATGTAGATACAAAATTTCCCCTTGGAAAATTTATTGTGGTTACGGGAGTAAGCGGCAGCGGTAAATCGACATTAATTAATGAAACATTGTATCCATTGCTTGCCAAACATGCCTATGGGTCAAGAGGAGCAGCTCTTGAATATAAAAGTATCAAAGGCCTTGAACATATTGACAAGGTGATCGAAATTGATCAATCACCCATTGGTCGTACACCTCGCAGTAACCCGGCAACATACTGCGGATTTTTTACTGATATCAGGACATTATTTGCCTCGGTGCCTGAAGCAAAGATCCGTGGTTATACTGCAGGCCGGTTTTCTTTTAATGTAAAAAGCGGGCGGTGTGATGTGTGTGAAGGCGGGGGAATGAGAGTTATTGAAATGAATTTTCTTCCGGATGTATATGTGCATTGCGAAAAATGTAATGGTAAGCGGTACAACCGGGAAACCCTGGAGATACGCTATAAAGGAAAGTCTATCGCAGATGTTTTAGAAATGACGGTTGAAGAAGCAGTTGAATTTTTTCAGCAGGTGCCTTATATCTACCGAAAAATAAAAGTACTTGAAGAAGTAGGTTTGGGCTACATTACCCTTGGGCAATCTGCAGTAACGTTAAGTGGCGGAGAAGCACAGCGGGTAAAGCTTTCCACTGAATTATCAAAAAGAGATACGGGTAAAACATTTTACATACTGGATGAACCTACCACCGGTTTGCATTTTGAAGATATCCAGCATTTGCTGGATGTACTGAATAAATTAGTTGACAGGGGAAATTCAGTTTTGGTAATTGAGCATAATATGGATGTTATAAAAGTTGCCGATCATATAATAGACCTGGGTCCCGAAGGCGGCGATGGCGGAGGAAAAATTTTATTTGAGGGAACGCCGGAAGAATTGATTCAAAACAAAAAAAGTTATACTGCAGAATTTTTAAGAATTCAACTTTTGCCTGCTAATTAGATCGATCTAATTATTTAAGAGGAGCTACCCATTAAAAAAATAAACAAACCCGGTTTTTCCGGGTTTGTATTTGTTTTATTACTAGAATATTTTAGAGACTAAGAATTCCATACGATAATCCCATGGCTGACATTACAATTTTACTCATGATAAGACCTATGATAAAATATACCACAATCAGTGTAACCAACGAAACAACAAAATATCCTACCAGCTTGTCAGCAGGTGTCTTCTTTAATTTAGGCATACCGATATACATGAGGTATAAACCGTACAAGCCTGCTAAAGCCCCAATCAGTGCAATGGGGGGGTAAATTGCTAAAATGCCGCCGATCCATGCCGGTGTGTAAGAATAAGCAACCAATTGTACAGAGCGCCCCATATTTTTTTCAGAACCAAAACTTGGAGCAAGAGCATCGATCACTAAAGCACTTATGAAAACTCCTGCAATGGCGCCGACTAAGACATTTAATGCGTAATAAATACCCCATTCAGTAGTTGCATAATGAAAGAGCCCGTAATTAAATCCAATAAGCCCGTATCCAATAAAAGCAGCTACTGCCGCCGCTCCTGCAAGCAATAAAACGTAACCCATGATTATTTGACCTGTATTGGGTTGTTCTAAGGCGATTACATCCCATTCTTTATTGGGAGAGGTGATAATGTTTTTCGCACGTTCGATTAGGTTCATAATAGTTAGTTTTAGTGATAATAAATGTAAGAAAATGGTTTGGAATTTACCAAAACCAAATCTTAACAATGAAATCTCAATTTGAATGTGCGAGAACTTTGAAGGATTTACCCCGTAAATGCGGCAGGGAGTGATTGAGGAAAATCTTTTTTCAGAAATTTACCAGGATAGGCTGGATGGTTTCATACAGATACCAGATTTTACCAATTTCCCCGCCAGTACGGGATCTTAGTTATGGAAAGTAAAGAACTACCGGTTTTTATCGCCGGTAAGTTGGGCAGAGAGTGTTTAATAAAATTTTATACGAATTATGAGAGTACCAATAGAGAACGGATCAGGTTTGTTCAACCGGGTATTAGATTTTATTAAGCTCCCTGCCTTACCGGACAGAGTTTATCATTTATTTATCTGAACTCAATTTTTCCTGTTGTCAGGTATTCATCTTCTGAAAAAACATGATACATATAAAAACCTTTTTTCAAATGGCTGATTGCTCTTTTTTCGCCGGCCTTCATTTTATAATTCAGTACCATATTTCCGTCTATATCAAATACAAGAAATTCTATTTCTTTTTCATTGCCTGATCTTGCTACGACATGGATCGTTTTTTTGATCACATCCGGAAAAATTTTTACTACGTTCTGGTTTTTGAATGATCTTTCTTTCCTTGCCGGTTTTTTTCCGTCGTCAAAATTCTTTTTACCGGTAATTTCGCTTTTGTTGCCCGCGGCCTGCAATTTGGTTTGTGGCAGGCAAACGAAGAAGACCAATAAAACTCCAGACAGCCATAAAAAAGAGTAAAGTTTTTGTTTCATAAGGTGGTTTTTATTTAGGTGGTAAAATCTTCAATAGAATTTCGGACATCTCAATTGACGTACAGACTCCGGATTATTATTTAATCTCCATCCTAACCTGATAATAGTGGAGAAATAAGCGTCATTTTGCGTTGGATCACCTCTCTGTGAGCCCACAATATCGCCGGGCCTTGTAACAGCCCAGGAATAGGTGCCGCGGTAATTCAATCTTTTTGCAAGAGCGGCTTTGGCGGGTGTAAGATATTTATCAAATAAACTGGGATCAATATAATTTGTGCTTACATCATCCACATAATCTGTAAATAATTTTCTGTGTAATACTTCCAAACCAATGAACATATTTTCTTTCAGATAATATTTAAAACCAAAACCCATTGGAATTTCCATTTGAGTGAGCTTGTAAACTTTTCTGTTTGGATATTCGGCGAAACCTTGTCCTTCTGTATGTAAAGGCTGTAAAGCTACCCATGTGCCATCATCATCTTGTGTTTTGGGGTTAAAATGATAAACGCCTACACCCATTATACCATAAGGACGCAGTTTACCAAGTAATCCATCATATTTTTCGATAAAAACAGTTGGATAAAATTCTGCGGCGACATAGCCTTCGGCTATATTGGTTTTAAAACTGAGATTGCGCTGGAGCCTGAACACCTCATCGCCACCTTTATTTGGAGCCAGCTTATCATCTCCTTCCAACACTCCAATGTTTGCTGCAATACGAAAGCCTAACCATTCATTTGGACTAATGCCAACGAAAAAGCCTTTACTTAGTTTGGTTAAGGGATAGTTGACATCTTTTATAAATGTTCTTCCGATACCACGGGTGCCTCCGAGATCGCCCAGAAAAATCAATGGACCGATGCCCACACCTACCTCCACTTTGCCATTACCTAAAGTAATTGATTGCGAGAAGGATTTGTAAGACGAAGAAAGGATAACAAGAGCAAACACGATTGCTCGTACATCGGGTACAATTCGCTTCATAGATACTAGATTTTACGGTTCTCTTATTGGATTTACTTGCGAAAAATAGAAAAGAAAAGCTGCAAATCAAATGAGTAAGAAACTATTTTTTTATTGTGTGAATGTTTTAAGTTTTTCTACTTAGAAGATTTACGTACCGATCCTGATAGCTATCGGGATTACCGGGATCATACTGACTTAATCATTTCAATATGCTGAATTCCGTCTTCTACATATATCTCACCTGATTGTATAAAGCCGAATGATTCGTAAAATTTTTTCAGATATAATTGTCCACCCAATTTAATAGGTCGTTTTCCAAATAGTGCATGCAGTTCTTCAATTGATCTCTGCATTAAAATTTTTCCAATACCGCTCTTTCTTACTTTCAGTGATGTAACAACCCTGCCGATGGATGGTATCGAATCATAAGCCACCCCGGCAGGAATTATTCTTGAATAGGCAACAAGCGTTTCAGCATTCCAGCCCATGAAGTGATAGGAAAGCTGATCTTTGTTATCTGCATCCTGGAAAACACAGTCCTGTTCTACTACAAACACCTCATTCCTCAATTGAAGAATAGAATAAAGTTCATGTGGAGTAAGCTCATTGAAATTTTTTAAGATCCATCTTGTCATAAAAAGTAAATTACCGGTTTGTTATTTTCTTATCGCTTGTTTGCTACTGAACGATCGGATGCTTTTTATCAATTTGTCGTTCACCCATTCATTTTTTCATAATATTAAAATTAAGAAGCGCAATCTCCAATTCAAAAATCTTAATTTTATTAAAATGATTACTATGCCTGTTAAAGATCTGAGTACTGTTCATCAATTGACCAGTGATATTTTTAAATGGCCTTCTGAAAAAGAAGAATGGGAACAATATAAATTATCAAAAGAACAAATTGATTTTTTTCATGCGAATGGTTACCTCGCAGGTGTAAAAATGCTGGATGACCAGCAAATTGATCGTTTAAGAAATGAACTGGCTGAACTGGCAGATATAAGCCATGCGGGTCATAACCTGTTTTATGAATTTCATTCCAATGAGTCTGCTGATCCCTCTACAATACTTTTTCATGCATTGGGTGCATGGAGAATAACTCCCGGTTTTCATGATGTATTGTGGAATCCAAGATTTTTGGTTGCGGCCAGTCAACTAATGGGAAATAAACCTGTACGTTTCTGGCACGATCAATTATTTTACAAGCCGGCTAAAAAAGGTGGGGTAGTAGCCTGGCACCAGGATTATTCGTACTGGACAAGAACGAAGCCTGTAGCTCATCTTACCTGTTGGTGCGGGCTGGATGATTCCACGGTGGAAAACGGTTGTTTGCAATATATTGCCGGTAGCCAGAAATGGGGTTTGCTTCCAAAACCTGTAATTGCCGGCGATTTGCATGGCATCAAGGATTTTTTAAATGATGAACAGAAAAAGCAATTTGACAATCCGCAATTTGCTGAAGTAAAAGCAGGCGAAGCGATATTTCATCACTCACTTACTTTGCATGGCTCGGGTGAAAATAAAAGTGATAAGCCAAGGAGGGCATTTGTGATCAATGTATTTACTGATGGAGTAGTTTCCGATTCAGATGATGAATTATTAACGGGAGTTCCGCCTGTAAAGAAGGGAGAGAAAATGCAGGGACAGTTTTTTCCTTTGTTGTATCAGCCTCATGTAGAAAATTATTAATTAATAATTGTACTTGTCTTTCCAAAGATTTTTCAGAAATTTTCTCAACTCTTCTTCTCTTGCATTTTTACCGGGGTCATAAAATTTTGTTCCTGAAATTTCTTTGGGCAGATATTCCTGCTCAGAAAAATTTCCTTCATAGCTATGTGAGTATTGATAATCTTTTCCATAACCTAAATTTTTCATCAATCTTGTCGGCGCGTTTCGAATATGTAAAGGCACGGAGAGATCACCATGCTCCTTAACAGCACTCATTGCATTACCGATTGCAGTTGTTGCTGAATTACTTTTTGCACTTGAAGCGAGATAGATCGCACATTGTGATAAGATCAAACTTGATTCAGGGTAGCCAATTTTATTTACGGCTTCGAAAGTTGCATTGGCTATGACTAAAGCTGTTGGATTTGCATTGCCAATATCTTCGCTGGCCAATATCAACATTCTCCGGGCAATAAATTTTACATCTTCACCTCCTTCGATCATTCTTGCCAGCCAGTACACCGCCGCATTCGGATCACTGCCCCGCATTGATTTTATGAAAGCAGAAATGATATCGTAATGTTGCTCGCCTTTTTTATCATAAAGGGCGATTCGTTTTTGAGCAACATCCATTACAATATCATCAGTTATTATGACCTCCTCCCCAATGGGGAAGGACGCTTTCGGATTCCCTATTTCTATAGAAATATTTTTTTTATCGGGGAAATCAGAAGCCCCTCCTTTAGAGGGGTTTGGGGAAGCCTCAACAACCAGCTCCAAAAGGTTCAGCAATTTCCTGGCATCACCACCTGAAATATTGATCAATGCTTCCGTTTCCTTTATTTTGATTTTTTTCTTTTTAAGAAATTCATCTTTTCTTATTGCGTGATGTAAAAGCTGAATAAGATCTTTTTCGTCTAATGGTTTTAAAACATAAACCTGGCAGCGGCTGAGCAAGGCACTGTTCACTTCAAACGACGGGTTTTCTGTTGTGGCTCCAATTAATGTAATAATTCCTTTTTCAACAGCGCCTAAAAAAGCATCCTGCTGGCCTTTGTTGAAACGATGAATTTCATCAATAAAAAGTATACAACCTGTTTTTGTTTTCGCTTCTTCGATCACTTCTCTCACTTCTTTTACTCCTGATGAAATAGCACTTAGTTGAAAAAAAGGAGCCTTTAGTGTATTGGCAATAATGTGTGCGATGGTTGTTTTTCCTGTACCGGGAGGTCCCCAAAGGATCATCGAGGGAATTCTTCCATGTTCAATAGCCGTACGTAAAATACTTCCTTTACCGGTCAGGTGCTGCTGGCCTACCAATTCATCCAATGTCGTTGGGCGAATACGTTCTGCAAGAGGAACTGAAGAATTCATTTTTCAAATTTCTGAAGAATATCTCAATTGTTTCTCCGGAATTAATTTGGCTAAAGGTAGACTCTTGCAGTTCGCCTATCACCTTAAGTCGTTCTCCAATTAAAATTGTTTGTTACCCAATTTAGCTGGCAAAGCGAGAATTGCCTTTTTATTTTCATATCGAAATGCAGTTTATTATCTGTAATTTTTCGAATCCAAACCTGCACTTCAAATTTTTATGAGAAAATATTTTTTATTTTCAATTGTTGCCATTCTTTTTTCTTTCGGGTCATTTTCTCAAAGCAAGGACCTGCCTACTTTAGAAAGCCTCAAAAAGCAGGTACCTAATTTAAAGGATACAGCTCTTGTCAATTGCCTGAACCTGATTGCCTACAATTTTGACAATACCGGTTTTGGACCTGATCCGGCAGATTTTATAAGAAGATCTGATTCGATATTTCGCTACGCTAATTTGGCATTTGAAGAAGCGAAAAAAATAAATTACAAGAAGGGCATGGTGGATGGATTAAATCAATTGGCAAGCAGTGAAAATATAAAAGGTTATGGTTTAAGGTGGGCAAACCAAAACGATTCTTCATCAAAGGCTGAACAGACAAAATATTTACTGGCAGCTATTGAACTTGCCAAAAAAATAAATTATGATGACGGATTGGGAGAAGCTTATTACGGATGGCCCACTGGAGACAGGGATGACACTAGTTACTACCTTAAAAAATCATTGCCTTATTTTCAAAAATCGGGAAATGAAAAAGCGGAAGGGGAAGTTTGTACCTGGATTGCTGAAAGTTATTTGTCTACAGGCTATTACGAAAACGCTTTTGAATATTGCCAACGCGGATTAATCCTAAATCAAAAAACAGTAAACGATGTAAGAACCAAAGAAGAGCAGGGATGGAGAGAGTATCTTTACCAACAATCCCTTTCCGATATGGCTGATCTTTATAAAGCCGCAGGGGATTATCAAAGCTCGTTGGAATACCTGGATGTGTCCAGCCAGTTTGGGGTTGAAAGAAATACAGGCTGGACCATGGAAGGAGAAAAAGCAGAAATATTCCGCTTAACCGGGCAATACGATTCTTCATTTTACTATTTAAGAATTTCCGGTGACACTGCAAACACATGGACAAAAAGAGATATTGCTGCTACATATCTTATGACAAAACAATATGACAGTGCATTGACATTATTGAAGCAGGTTGAACCAGGATTCAGGAAAGTAAATCATAGGGAAAATTTGATCCCGGTTTTATTTTATACGGCAAGCTCTTATGCGGGTAAGAATGAAAACAATAAAGCACTTCCCTATGCAAGGGAATTAGCATCAGATGCAGAATATTTAGGCAGAAGGCCGGATATGATGAATGGTTATGAATTGCTTTCGAGGATACATCACCAGCTTGGTAATAATGACAGCGCTTACTACTATCTTTTAAAATACACCACCATAAAAGATTCTATACATAGCAGGCAATTTCTTTTCCGCATCAACAATTATAAAAAAGCCGCTATTGATATAAAAAAGGAAGCGCAATTATCAATCTTAGACAAGGACAACAAATTAAAAACCGCACAACTCAAACAGGAGGCACAGTTTAAAAATTTTCTAATGTTCGGATTGATTGGCTTATTATTAATAGGGTTCTTCGTTTTCAGGTGGCTTATAGTGAAACGGAAAAATGAAAAACTTAAAAATGAGAAAGTACAAACAGAATTGCGGCAGCAAGCGACCGAATTAGAGATGCAGGCGCTGCGTGCACAGATGAACCCGCATTTTATATTTAATTGTCTCAATGCCATCAACCGGTTCATTTTTATAAATGAACCCAGGGCAGCATCTGATTATCTTACCCGTTTTTCACGGTTGATCAGGATGGTATTATTGCATTCACAAAAAAAACTGGTAGCTCTCGAAGATGAACTGGAAATGCTGCGACTGTACCTTGATATGGAACGGTTGCGTTTTAAAAATGCTTTTGATTATAGCATAAAAACCACGAATGCGGTGGAAACAAATCCCATTTTTATTCCACCGCTG
>JBIOGV010000107.1:0-11265 GCA_044448365.1 Chitinophagales bacterium | reverse complement strand
GTAAGCTTTACTCTTGATAAAGGAAAGATGTACATCCATATCATCGGTGATGATGTTGTTGAAGTAAAATACACTAACCTTTCCGCATTACCTGACAAAAAATCTTTAGTGGTTCTAAAGCCCGTTTCTTTTAAAAACAGTTTTTCTGTTTCGGCAACAAAAGATGCGATTGTTATCACAACAGCCAAATTGAAAATAAAGATCAATCGACAGACCCAGGCAATCACCTATGCAGATATCAAAGGAAATGAAATTCTTGCGGAGACAAATGAAGCGAATAAAGTCATGAGAGACACGACCATCGCAGGAATCCGGACATCGAGCTGTGCTACTACTTTCAATTCCCCTGCCGATGAAGCACTCTTTGGTTTGGGATGTCATCCACTGGATACACTTTCCATTAACTACAAAGACCGCAACCAAAATATGGCCATTAAATATTTAACCGGGGCTATCCCGGTAATGTTGTCAACAAGAGGTTATGGCCTGATGTGGGATAATTATTCTGAATCGAATTTTTATGGTGCGGAGGCGGGCAATACTCAATTCACTTATGTTTCTGAAAGTGGTAAAATGGTAGATTACTATTTTTTTTACGGCCCTTCTTTTGATCAGATCATTGATCGTTATCGTAACCTCACCGGCAAAGCACCCATGTATCCAAAATGGGCTTTTGGTTTATTTCAATCGCAGGATCGATATAAGACTCAGCAGGAAGTAATTTCAGTGAAAGATAACTATCGTAACCATCATATCCCTGTTGATGTTATTGTGCAGGACTGGTATTATTGGTATCCTTTACCTATTGGTTCGCATGTGATGGAGCCCAAGGCATATCCCGATGCGAAAGCAATGGTTGATGCTTTGCACCAGGCGAATCTGCATGGCATGATATCTATCTGGCCTTGCTTTGGTACAGGTACCGCTAATTTTGATGCATTGAAAAAAGCCGGAAACCTGACAGATATTACATGGGACAATTTCACCACCCATACACGCGATACGTATTATGATGCTCATAACCCGAAGGCAAGAGAATTGTATTGGGAACAAGCCAGAGACAACCTGATTCGAAAATTTGGATGGGATGCATGGTGGGTTGACCAATGTGAACCTGACACCGAAGATCCAAACGACAGGAAACGAAGTAATTTTTATACAGGCAAAGGAATTGACTATTTCAATACTTATTCATTGATGCATACCGAAGGTATTTATAACAAATGGCGCAGGGACATTGCAGGTAAGAGAATATTTTTATTGGCACGGCAGGCTTTTGCAGGACAACAACGCAATGCCGCCACTTTATGGTCATCTGACATCACTACTACGTTTGCGGCTTACAAAGTGCAGGTGCCGCAAGCTATCAATGCTTGTGTCTCCGGCATTCCTTACTGGACGTCTGATATTGGCGGATATCTTTCCCGCACTTCCCCTAATCAAATTCCTGATTGGTCGCAACCTGAATACAGGGAATTGTTTACACGTTGGTTCCAGTTTGGTTCATTCTGCCCGATATTCCGCATACATGGAAAAGGAGAAAGAGCTTTGTTCTCAAAAAACTGGGATGATGCGACGCGTTCTATATTGTTGAAATATGATAACCTGCGTTATCGTTTGCTTCCTTACATCTACTCCTTATCAGCCAAAGTGACCAATGATAATTATACCATCATGCGTTCACTTGCGTTTGATTTCAGGAGTGACGCACAGGTTTATAATATTCCTGACCAATACATGTTTGGTCCCGCGTTTTTAATAAACCCGGTAACAGCACAATTATATTCCGGTGACAATGCAAGTGGAAAAGAAAAGTCGAGAACACTTTATTTGCCAAAAGCAACATGGTACAACTTCTGGACAGGTGAAAAATCAGAAGGCGGACAAACTATCCATTCTGCCGCACCTATTGACATCATGCCTGTTTATGTGAAGGCAGGCTCTATTATTCCAATGGGTGAAGCAATGGAATACGCTACTGAAAAACCAGCGAATGTTATTGAATTACGAATTTATCCCGGCGCCGACGGGCAATTTACTTTGTATGAAGATGAAAACAATAATTACAATTATGAGAAGGGAAAATCTGCAAGCATAATTTTTACCTGGTTCGATAAAAAAAATGAACTAACTATTTCTGATGCCAAGGGAAATTTTCCGGGAATGCTTCATAACAGAACATTCAATATTGTTTTAGTTGGGCCGGGGAAAGGAGTTGGTGAAGAAGCATCAGCAAAGACAGACAAAACGATTATTTACAAAGGCAAGTCAATAAAAGTAAATATGAATTAATTTTTACCAGGAAAAAAGCCGGCGTTGATTCAAATGAAACATATTGTATCGATATTTATTCTTTTTGGTCTGTTCACTTCAGCATATACTCAAATATCCTCAGCTGTAACATCGAATGGGTTAAACATAAGTGCAGGTAAGGTTCAACGGCTGACAAACGGCACGGGTTTTATCGAAGCAAAGAAAGCAGGTCATATAAACATCTCAATAAAAAATGATGTTGCATTGTTAAGTTTGGACATAACCGATACAATTGGTGCGAGGCAGTTTGCAGGCATCTTCTTTAATAATATTCCTCAGCTAAAACAAGGCGTCACCATTTGGAGATATAAACCATGGAATAGCTGGACAAAACCAATTGCAATTACTGATGCCACTAAAATGCAGGATTGGGATGTGCAGTTTTTTTACTGGCAATATGAGGATGGATTTTATGGTGCAGCCGTGCCCTTGAGCGGAAATGGTTTTAGAACAACGCTGGGAAGTGAAAGTAATAAATGGGGAAGCAAGGCGGTAAGTTATGCATCCAACAAAGGCATTAAAAAAGTTCCAGCAATGGCAATTGCTTTTGGCAAAGACCCTTACGATTTGTTTGCAGGTATTTATCGAGCTGCTTTAGAAGCGATGGGCAAAAGTGAAAATGAATTCTCTAAAAAAATATTGCCTGAGCCACTTCAATATATTGGCTGGTGCACATGGAATTCCTCCAATCTTGGCCAGGATCTGAATGAAGAACACATTATTGAAGGTGTTAAAACTTTCACTGATAAAAAGTTTCCTTTGGGTTGGGTATTAATAGATGATGGTTGGTTTCAAAATCAAAACTCGCAATTACAATCCCTGCTTCCCGATCCCAAAAAATTTCCTCATGAGTTTAAACCTTTAATTGATAAATTAAAAAATCAATATGGGGTAAAATTTATGGGTGTGTGGCATGCATTCAATGGCTACTGGAACGGAATAGATCCCGCTTCATCCCTGGGAATTCAATATAAAGAGCAATTGTTTTCATGGAACCAGCCGGAAAGAGCAGATGTGAATCACTCGCCTTTGAAAACCTATTATTTTATAAACCCCGGAAGAGATAACCTCTATCGGTTTTACAGCACATGGCATCAATATTTTAAAAGTGAAGGTTTTGATTTTGTGAAAGTAGATAACCAGCTCGTGGCAGAAAGAATGGCTTCTGACAATTTTCCTTTGTTCGATCTGTCCGATGAAATGCATAAAGCTTTGTATCAGTCTGTCAATAAATATTTCAAAGGTGCGATCATTAATTGCATGGATATGACAGCGGATGCTTACCTGAATTTTGGCAGTTCAGCGGTGGCCCGCACTGTCGAAGATTATTTTCCTTATGAAGAGGGGGAAACGTACAATTTACAACATGGCAATGCTGCTGCCCATGTATTGCAGGCCGTTTATAATTCCATTTATTTTTCACAAATGGTGTTTACTGACTATGATATGTTTCAATCTCATAATCCAAACGCAATCCTCCATGCGATCGTCCGTACCATTAACAACGGACCTATTTATTTAACTGATAAACCAGGTCAGCAGAATTTTGATATCTTAAATAAGATTGTTTTTGCTGACGGCAAATCGATCCGTTCAGAGACATCTTTGTTACCTGCAGAAGATTGTTTGTTCCAGTTACAGGATCCAAAATTATTCAAGGCATATTCCAAAGTTCGAAATACAGGATTGCTTTTGTTATTTAACGCAGCGGATACAAATGAAGTAACCGGCAGTTTCAAGCCCGCCGATGTGCATGGATTGAACGGTGAAGAATTTGCGTTGTATGAATATTTTTCAGGTGATCTGCATCTGGCAAAACGAAACGAGACATTTAAACTCCACCTTCCCCGGATGGGTTTTCAATTGCAATTTGTGGTTCCGATAAAAAATGGTTTCGCTCCATTTGGATTAGTGAATAAATACAATGCACCCGGAACAATTATCAGCGAAAAATGGAAGGGGAATAATGTTGAACTTACTCTCTATGAAGGTGGAAGCTTCAAGGCTTACAGCAAACAAAAACCAAAAAGAATATTGGTTAATGGTAATGACCAGCCATTTTCATTTAGTAATAATATTATTTTAGCAGAGATCCCCTCACAATTAAAAAAACCGGTCGCCAGTTTTTTTTGGGAATAAAATCCTGGAATATGTTCAAACAAACACGGGAAAGAAGAAAAGTTATTTTCCTTGTTCCATCAATGATCCGGGGATAATGGATCTTTTTCGCAGATCATTCCATTTCGATCATTGCTTTGATAACGCCATTTGAAGGGTCTAACCAGTTTTTGAATTCATCTTTAACTTTTTTGAATAATACACGATGAGTAATGTAAGAGTTGGGATTCACTTCCTGTTTTTTTAAAGAATGGATCACTTGTTCAAAATCTTCTCTGGTTGCATTTCTGCTGCTCATTAGCAGTGCTTCCCGTTTATGAAATTCCGGATGACTAAAACAAACGTCTCCTTTTTGCAAACCAATTAAAACATACCTTCCTCCGTGAGCCATGTATTGAAATGCGCTGTTGATCGCCTCTAAATTACCTGTAGCATCAATAACCACCGTGGGCATATCATTGTTGGTAATTGCGGCTAACTTCGTCTTTACATCATGAGCTGACGCGTTAATAATGTATGCTGCTTTTGATTGATCTTTGCAAAATTTCAAACGTTCTTCGTTTATATCAAGAGCTATTATTCTGCCGCCTGCAATGTGGACAAATTCCATTGTAGCCAAACCAATGGGCCCCGCACCAATTACCAATACAAATTCATCCTTTGTTATGACTGCTCTTCGTGCTCCATGAGCGCCGATGGCTAATGGCTCTACCAGAGCCAATTCATCAAAATTTAAACCTTCGCCATGCACCAGCGAATAAGATGGCACAGAAACATACTCGGCCATTCCTCCATGTTGATGTACACCAAACACGTTCAGATTCGTGCAACAATTTGGTTTTCCTGATCTGCATGCTATACATTTCCCGCAATTGAAATAAGGAATGAATGTTACTTTTTCGCCCGCTTTGAAACCCGGTGCATCATCACAGACAATCAGTTCGCCGGATAATTCATGCCCAAGGATTCGTGGGTATTCAAAAAAAGGTTGTGTTCCTTCAAAAGCATGAAGATCCGTGCCACAAACACCAATACGTTTGATCTTAATGATCGCATGTCCTTGTGTCAATTCCGGTTCTTGTGTAAAAGCATATTCTAAATTTCCGGGCATTGTGCATATTAATGTCTTCACTATAATTTCTATTTTAGAAGCAATAAACCTTCATCGAATCTTTTTTTAATATTCATTCCAGATTACCTGATAAACTTCAGATGTTTGTTTACATGGCATATCGATTCGATATTTTAGGCATAAATTACAAAAATGGTTCAAGTCTTTAGATGAGTTTTCGTAAAGCAAATAACAACTTATTTGAATTATTTTGACTTACTAATTAAAAACTCAAAATATGGTGGCGGTATTTCAATTAGGTCATTATTGCAGAATAGTATAGATTTATTATTAACCTTTGCTTTTCAAAAAAACCGAACTGTGCAGTATTAATAGAACGGTTATCTATTTAATATGATCATATATGAAAAAGTATCTTGCTGTCTGGTTTATATTATCTGTATCAGCAACAGTATTTGCTCAATCCTTCGAACCGGTAAATAAGAATGCTTCTCCGGAAGCAAAAAAACTGCTAAACTACTTATACAGCATTAATGGCAATCATATTTTAAGTGGTCAGCACGGCGGCGAACCTTTTCTTGATTCAGTTAAAGCGATCACAGGAAAATATCCCGCAGTATGGGGCTCGGATTTTATCTGGCATGGTTCAAAAGATGCAGGCCAGGAAATCGTAGATATGTGCAAACGCAAGCACAGCGAAGGTTATATCATTACGCTCATGTGGCACCAGGGCAGACCTATTGACGATCCTCCTTATGGCTGGAAAGAAAGTATCCAGGCTCATCTAACGGATGCACAATGGAAAGAACTTACCACAGAAGGAACGCTAATAAATAAAAAATGGCTTGCTCAAATAGATACAGTTGCAGGATATTTAAAACAATTGAATGATGCACATATCCCGATTTTATGGCGGCCCTATCATGAAATGAATGGTGTTTGGTTTTGGTGGGGAAATAGAAAAGGAAAAGATGGAATTCAAAAATTGTGGAAGATGATGTATGACCGCTATGTTAATCATTTTCATTTAAACAATTTGCTTTGGGTTTGGGGTGCGAACGGGCCAAGAGATATTCCCGGCGATGAGGCGTTTGCGTATAAAGATTTTTATCCCGGCAATAATTATGTGGATGTATTGGGCGCAGATGTTTACCACATGGACTATGAACAAAAAGATTACAATGATCTGCTTTCGCTTGGAAGGGGAAAATTGATCGCACTAACAGAATGTGGCGAATTGCCGAATTCACTTATCTTAAATGCACAGCCCAAATGGTGCTGGTTTCTTGTTTGGGCAGACTGGATATACAGTCATAACTCAAAAGAGCAGGTAAGAGAAGTATACAGCCGTGAACAGACATTAACTCATGATGAAGTAAAAACAGAGTATCAATAAAATGGGGAACATGTATAAATATTGCCTGGCCATTTTTTTGCTGACAACAGTTCAAGTGCAGGCACAATCAAAGCAGCAAATGCATTTGAATGATAAAGAGTATTTACAGTATGAAGGTATTGATGTGACGCTGGCGCATGATTTTTATCCCGAAGGTCACCAGGGAGGTGTCGGTGTTATACAAAATGGTCAGCGAGTTGCAACCAATGGCGATATACGATTGAACCCAACACCCGGCCAATGGCAACCGATACCGAAAGTTGGAAAACGTGTCGTTGATAAATTGACCGGAACGATCAGTGTGCACATGGAATATCCTGATGAAGAGATTAATCGAAAAGGTTTCAACCCTGTCATCTATCCTGACCTGCATTTCAGTTACACCATTCATGTTGTGCCCGCCGGGAAAGCATTTAAGATCATTGTTGATTTAGACAGCACGTTGCCCGATAACTGGATCGGTAAAGTGGGTTTCAATTTTGAATTATATCCCGGTGTCCTGTTCGGCAAATCTTATTACATAGATGATCAATTTGGAATTTTTCCGCAACAGGCGAATGCACAAACGTATATTGACGACGAAGGTGAAACACAGGTAATGCCGATGGCAACAGGCAACAAACTTACCATTGCTCCTGAAAGTGATAAACAAAGAATGACGATTGAAAATTTGAATGGTAACGATCTTCAATTACTGGATGGCAGAGGTAAATACAACAATGGTTGGTTTGTTGTTCGTTCGCTTATTAAAAAGGAAAAAACAAAAAACGCAATTGAGTGGCTGGTTACACCACATGCAATTGAAGGATGGCGAGCATCCCCGTTTGTGCAGGTTTCACAGGTTGGTTATCATCCTGGTCAGCAAAAAATTGCAGTGATCGAATTGGATGCAAACGAAAAAAGAAGATTCACGGCATCCCTGCTGCGCATAAACGAGAACGGCGGTTTTCAAAATGAGTTCCAGGCAACGCCGGTTGATTGGGGTAATTTTCTTCGTTATCATTATTTGAAATTTGATTTCTCGCAAATAGGAAAACCGGGGATGTATATTATAAAATATGGAAGCGATACAACCAATCCTTTCCAGATAAGTGACAGTGTGTATGCAGAAAATGTTTGGCAACCCACACTCGAATATTTTTTGCCGGTGCAAATGTGCCATATGCGTGTAAATGAAAAATATCGTGTGTGGCATGGCTGGTGCCACATGGATGATGCACGCATGGCGCCGGTTGATTCGAATCATTTTGATGGATACAAACAGGGTTCTTCTACGCTTACAAAATATAAATCCGGCGAAACTGTACCGGGCTTAAATGCAGGTGGATGGCATGATGCAGGTGATTTTGATCTGCGTGTTGAATCGCAGTCTGAAACGGTATATGGGCTAACGCTTGCTTATGAAACGTTTGATGTGAAGTATGACAACACAACCATCAACCAGCAAACGCATGTAGTGGAAATACAAAGACCCGACGGCAAGCCAGATATGTTGCAGCAAATTGAGCATGGGTTGTTATCCATTGTTGGCGGGTATAAATCAATGGGAAGATTTTATCGCGGCATTATTGAACCCACGTTACGTCAATACACAACACTGGGCGATGCGTCAAACATTACCGATAACAAATTTTATAATGATGTAAAAACAAATGGCACACAACCTGCAGTAGGCTTGCCCAATTCCCCGGATGACCGTTGGGTTTTTACTGAAGACAATTCCCGGAGAAGTTTGGAGGTTGCTACTGCACTTGCTGCTGCAAACCGTGTTATGAAATTTTATAATGATAGTTTGGCTGATGATTGTTTGCATATTGCAGAGCAGTTTTGGAATAATAGCAATGATAAAAATACAGGTGGCCGCATCGCGCTTGCAACGGAATTATTTATCACGACAAAAGATAAAAAATATGCTGATTTCCTGATTACAAACAAAGATGTAATTGCGAAGCAGGTCGATGATTACGGATGGATTGTGGGCCGTGTTTTGCCCATGATTAATAATAATGATCTCACGAACACCATTACTGCTGCCATAAAAATTTTATACGATAAAATAAAATCGCAGGGTAATGAAACACCTTATGGTGTTCCATATAAACCAAATATCTGGGGAGCGGGTTGGGATATTCAGCATTTTGGTTACAAACAATATTTTTTACATGCAGCTTTTCCGCAAATAGTTTCTGATGAGTACATGCTCGCTGCACTTAATTTTATTTTGGGATGTCACCCCGGAAGTAACACAGCATCGTTTGTTTCAGGAGTGGGTGCCCATTCAATGATCCCTGCTTATGGTTTTAACCGCGCCGACTGGTCTTATATCCCCGGGGGTATTTCATCGGGCACAGCCCTCATCCGTCCTGATTTTCCTGAGTTATTACCCTTCCCTTTTTTATGGCAACAAGGAGAGTACGTACTTGGAGGTGGCACGACAGATTATTTGTTTTTAGTTCTTGCAGCAAATGCAGTCCTGAATAAGGTGCATAAATGAAAAGTAAAAATCCGATAGCTATGGGATCAAAATTTTAAATGTCATGAAACTGGTATTTGGAACAGTTGTTTTATTTATTACTATTGGGTCATTTGCTCAATCCTCAAACAGTCTTGACACTGTAGAAAAGCAAATGCGCTATGCAGCAAAGCAGGGTTTGCTCGATAAATATTATCCACGCAATATCGATACCATATATGGTGGTTATTTAAGCAGTTTTTCCTACGATTTTCAGCCGGTGGGTAACCAGGATAAAATGATTGTTACGCAGGCAAGAAATGTTTGGTCAACTGCAAAGGCCGCCATGTTTTATCATGACACTTCTTATATTGGCATGTCTCGGCATGGTTTTTATTTTTTAAAAGATAAGATGTGGGATAAGGAGTATGGTGGCTTTTACAGTTTGGTTTCAAGGGGTGGTACTCCCAAAAGCACAATCAAAGAAGCCTATGGCAATGCATTTGGAATTTATGCCTTGAGCGCTTACTATGAATGCTCGCATGATACCGCTGCACTCAATCTTGCAAAGACTGCCTTCAGGTGGCTCGAAAAACATAGCCATGACCCGGCGTTTAAAGGATATTTTCAACACCTGCAAAGGAATGGCACACCAATAAAAAGAACAGCCGATATCGAAAACACTTCTGAACTTGGTTACAAAGACCAGAACAGTTCTATTCATTTGCTTGAGGCATTTACAGAACTCTATCACGTATGGAAAAATCCGTTGGTCAAAGAAAGATTGCAGGAGATGCTCGTGCTCATAAGAGATAAGATTGTTACGATAAAAGGTAACCTGCAGTTGTTTTTCACACCTGAATGGCAGCCGGTTTCTTTCCGCGATTCTTCAGAGCAATCCATTTTGAAGCATCGCAATCTTGACCATGTTTCCTTTGGTCATGATATAGAAACTGCTTACTTAATGCAGGAAGCAACTGAAGCGTTGGGCAATAAACACGATGTGAAAACACTGGCAATCGGAAAGAAAATGGTTGATCATGCTTTGCACAATGGTTGGGACAACAACCTCGGTGGCTTCTATGATGAAGGTTATTATTTCGAAGACAAACCTGGTTGCACTATCATCAATAAAAGCAAAAACTGGTGGGCCCAGGCAGAAGGCCTGAATACACTGCTCATCATGTCTCAACTTTATCCAAACGATTCACTGCACTACCTGCAACGATTTTTCAAGTTGTGGGAATATGTACAAACTTATTTGATAGACCATGAACATGGCGACTGGTACGAAGAGGGCTTGGATAATGAACCTCAGAGAAAAACTGCACTTAAAGCACATATCTGGAAAACCACTTATCACAACTTCAGGGCGCTGAGTAATTGTATCAGGCGTATTGACGCCGGACGAAAGGCCAGGTTGACTGTCAAAAAATAACTGTCTAAATACCTACCGTGATCTTTTGTGTATGGAGGATCTCGGTTGTTTCTTCGTTTCTTATCACAACAAAATAAGATCCCGGCGCAGGTGTTTTATCAAAGTATAAGGTTTGAGTTCCGTTAACATTAGTGAATTCTCTTGTGATTATTTTTCTCCCGTTTGCATCCACTACTTCAACCAGTACTTTTTTTGCCTGTTGTGTATAAAGACCGGAGATGACAAAATAACTATTGGTAATAGTGGGGTATATTTTTATCTGCTGTTGTTTCTGCCCGCATAATTGAACAGCATTGACGGAGCTATATGTTGTTCCTCCATTAATACCTTCAGCAGATATGCGATACATGACTTTCAGATTTCCCGGTGAAATGTTTTTATCATTATAATAAAAAGAACTCTCGCCTCCCGGAATTTTCGCAATGTCAACATAATTTCTTCCATCAACACTTCTTTCAACAACATATTGTTTCAAT
>JBIOGV010000106.1:0-11284 GCA_044448365.1 Chitinophagales bacterium | reverse complement strand
CGCTAACGCCAGTTACCTTTTCATGCAATGCATCCAACGCAATTGTTGGAGGATATGTCCAGTTAGCTCCATCATATTTGCCAATTTTAAGACTATTGTTATTGACCCCTGGATCCACATCACCGGTAACAAATTCAAATGTTGCATCGTATGTTGCTGATGTAAAATTATTCCCGATATCCGTTAGTGTCCAATAACGATTGACTGATCTGTTTGCATCTAATGTGGAGGTCCCGGTGTTTGGATTATCGCCGGCAGTGGTTGCAGCCAGAAGATTACCCGCAGATGCGTTGCTGAAATCTATGGTAACGGGACTATAAGAATTAATGTCACCTATTGGAAAGAGGTAACTGCTATTGCCTGATGCAACTGCTCTTTGTAAATTGCCATTAATGTATCCTGATGTTCTGTTGATAGCTGCTGCATTTGTATTAGTGACAATAACTTTATTGGAATTTGTATTAATGACCCCGTTTTTTAAGCCGAGTGTAGTATTGATTTGAATATCGGTATTGGTATTTAAAGTGATTCCCCCGTTTGGTTTATCAATGATCAGAGAGCTAAATTGCTCATCTCCGGGTGCCGTGATGAAATTAGTTCTTGTACCATTAAATATTACGTTGCGACCATTATGCGTGAAAGTTCCACCGATGGTTTTATTCCAATTCCCACTTAAATACAGATCTCCCGCGGATGGGTTTAATATTAACGCACCTGTTTCGATATCCATTGACCCGGCACCTCTGTCTGAGGCTGGCAAGCTGAGACTTGTATTATTTTGAATGATTACAAGCGCTGGCACACCGGGTCCTGCACTTACGGAATTCCCTGTCCATTCATTTCCGACAAAATAGGTTCCTCCTGAGTTATACTGAATAACGCCATCAGGACCATATACCCAGGTTCCACCAGAAGCATTGCCACTATTGTTAATTTGGAAGCTGCCATTAATATTAATTGTTCCGCCACTGGTAAATGTTCCGCCACCAATAATAAAAATACTACCCTTGCCAACAGTTAAAGAGCCTGATAAATTAATCGCAGATGTAGTCACTTGTGCAGAATTCGAAATTGTAAGATTTGCATAAGTGGGAGTGAAGACTGTTCCCGATTTAATTGAAATACCAATGCCTGGATTATTAAGTAATGTATTATTTGCAGTTATCTCAGACGCGGATACCATTAGATTGTCAATTCGAAATGTGCCACCGCTTGAAAAATTACTTCGTGAAGTTCTATCCGCTGCGCTTCCGGCATAAGGGTAAATTCTAATTATAACATTTACCTGGTTATCCACTGCTGACGGGAAAAGTATTTTACCGGAAGCAGCAAAACTGTTATTTCCAGTTAAAATTGGAGAGAACGACGCAACATTAAATGTGGAACCGTCCGTACTATAAAGAACACCTGCTCGTGCCGGTCCTGTAGCTGAAGCCTGATTATCGAACGAAACTGATATTCCTTTAAATCCTGAGGTATTAACGCTGAATTGGAAATAATCCGGGGCTGATATTCCCAAATCGGTTGTGGAAGATGACCAACTGCTCCCTGAAATAGCTTCCCCGGTAACTGAACCGCCATTAAAAATTCCTGCACCTGCAACTCCTGAAATTGTTGTTGTGCTTCCGGCTTTAGTCAACGGACCACTGCCTGTAGTGATCGCCTGCTCAACCAGGTTCTCAAAACCTGATCTTGTAGTATTATTTTCAAAATCATAATACAAGATCGGAACCTGGGCATTGTTTAACTTACAAAACAAAATGAGTGCTATCATAAATAGACAGTTGACGAAAGTTTTTTTTATTGCATTTGCACTTACTTGCCCTCTAAGGTTTAGTGATATTGAATCGCAACTCATATGAAAGGTTTATTGGTGAATGGTTATAAATAACAATTTCGAACGACTGCCAGCCCTATGCTAAGGGTGGAGTCTCACCAAAACCTGAGAGGAAGTGTTGGTCGGGAGAGGGAAAAAGAAAATTAACATGATCAGCAATCAGAGGGTTTATTGCTGAATGCACTCAGCTCAGTTTCAATTTGTGAAGTTTTCAGAGAGTTTAGCTGCCAATGGTAATCGAAGGAATTAATTTTAAGGATAATATTAAATGTACTTAGCATTTTTTGGTTTCCAAATTTATTTGCGTTGATTCCAAACGTTTTTTATCTGTAATTAGCCGGTGAATTACCGTCGGGAAACCTAACTTTTTCTGTAAGAGCAGTTAATAAAGCACAATGAAAAATTTCCCCATAGATTCTTTGTCCGTTTATCCACAATGATGGGATAAGTTTTTCAGAATAACGAAAATTTGAATTAGTTTTGTACGACCTCCTTATCCCAAAGATCATTGGGATTTCCGCTGGTCAAAGTTGGATTAAAAATCTTAGAATTTTCTTAGCAGAAGAGTAGAATTGATGCAGTTGAAGTGTGCGACGCAACAGGAGCTGAATAGGGATATGTTGCTCACCACATAATTATTTTTTTATTAAAAAGAAAGTATTTAAATCATTGAATATGGTCAAGTATATTTTTGTTACAGGTGGTGTTACCTCTTCACTGGGGAAGGGCATCATTGCAGCTTCGCTTGCCAAACTGTTGCAGGCAAGAGGACTGCGTGTTACAATTCAGAAATTTGATCCCTATATTAATGTAGACCCGGGAACATTGAATCCTTATGAACATGGTGAATGCTACGTAACCGAAGACGGCGCAGAAACTGATCTTGATCTGGGCCATTATGAACGTTTTTTGAATATCTACACTTCGCAGGCAAATAATGTAACGACAGGTCGTATTTACCAAACGGTGATCACAAAGGAAAGAGAAGGCGCTTATCTTGGAAAAACGGTACAGGTCATTCCACATATCACCGATGAGATAAAACGCAGAATGACTGAACTTGGGAAATCGGGAAATTATGATATAGTGATCACGGAGATAGGTGGCACTGTGGGTGATATTGAAAGTCTTCCTTACATTGAAGCAGTTCGCCAACTTCAATGGGAATTGCCTGAAGAAGACCTGCTTGTGGTGCACCTTACTTTGATACCTTATTTAAAAGCAGCCAAAGAATTAAAAACAAAACCAACGCAGCACTCAGTAAAAATGCTGAGTGAAAGCGGAGTATTTCCCGACGTGATCGTATGCCGGACGGAACAACCGTTAAACCAGGAGATAAAAAGTAAGATTGCTTTGTTCTGTAATGTAAAACCCGAAGGGGTTATTGAAGCTGCTGATGCCAATACTATTTATGAAGTGCCATTGGTAATGATGCATGAGAAACTTGACCTGATCGTATTGAAGAAACTGCAAATAACAAATTATCACGAACCGGAACTTTCGAAATGGAAAGAGTTTTTGGATAAATTAAAATATCCTAAAGCAAAGATCACGATTGGCCTTATTGGAAAATATGTTGAACTGCAGGATGCGTACAAATCCATCCTCGAATCATTTGTTCATGCAGGCGCTATGAACGAGTGCAAGGTACAGGTGCAGTACATTCATTCTGAATTTATCACTGCGGAAAATGTAGCAGAGAAATTAGGTGGTCTCGATGGGTTGCTGGTTGCCCCTGGTTTTGGCAACCGGGGAATCGAAGGAAAGATCACTGCTGTAAAATATGCAAGAGAAAAGGGTCTGCCTTTTTTTGGAATTTGCCTGGGTATGCAAATGGCCGTGATCGAATTTGCAAGAAATGTTTTAGGAATTAAAGATGCCAATTCCACAGAAATGGTTTCCGAAACAGGCAACCCGGTAATTGATATGATGGAAGAACAAAAAAAGATCACGACGAAGGGTGGCACCATGCGTTTGGGCGCATACCCCTGCGATATAAAACCCGGTTCCCTGGCACATAAAGTTTATGGGAATCTTTATATAAGAGAACGTCACCGGCATCGCTATGAATTCAATAATCACTACCTCGATCAGTTTGAACAGCATGGTATGATCGCCAGCGGTATTAACCCTGAAACGCATTTGGTTGAGATCATTGAATTGCCTGATCATCCCTTCTTTATTGGTGTACAATATCACCCTGAATTAAAAAGTACGGTAGAGAGGCCATCACCGTTATTTGTTCATTTTGTAAAGGCGGCAAGAGAATTTCATGATAAAAAAGATTCGATAAAAAATTCTTTGTTGCAAGGCGAAATGATATAGTCAATGGTCAAATGAGTCAAAAAAGACAGTGGTACTAAATCATCAGCGGTTAGTTAAATAATTATTGATCAACTTCAGTTATTCTGTTCAATCCTGTCAGGGTGGGATTGTGCCAGCCATGCTGACGCTTGGGCGAGCCTCCCGACATTTATCGTGATGATTCAACATTTTGAATAAATATATTTTACCGATCAAAGATGTCAATAGCCAATAATAAAAGACCAACGACTCATAACTCGTAACCCATAACCCGTAACTACCTATCTTTGGCCTTCTTAAAAAATGAAGAATGAATTTTGACCGTAATACTATAATGGGATTTTTGGTGCTTGCTCTTTTGTTTATAGGATATTTCTGGTGGACCAGTAAAGAAAGTGCAGCTTACCAAAAGCAAAAGGCTATGGAAGCAGCAAGGAAAGATTCAATTGACAAAGCAAACGGTTCCAGAGGGGATGCAACCAGCTTAAAAATTCAGTCTGTAAAAAATGATTCAATAGCAAAGATTAAATCGGGTGGCGCTTTTCAAAAAGCTGTCATTGATTCAGAAAGAACGCTTATAATTAATAACAATGTACTCGAAATAACTTTCAGCACAAAAGGCGGGCAACCCAAAAGAGTTGAACTTAAAAAGTTTAACGGTTTGGATAGTACCTCTGTAAAGCTTGCCAGCAGTGACTTTGACAAGATCGACTATACGATAAACACTTCAGCAAATTCAAGTACCTATATTTCAAGTCTCAATTTCCATCTTGATACGGTAATCGAAAACACAGATAAAAGCCAGGTTGTTGTCTATACATTGAAACCTGACAGTACGGGGCCTTCTGTTCATCATCAATTTATCATCAGACCGGATGACTACATGATCGATTTTACCGTTCAGATGGATGGTGCTGATAAATTACTTACACAGGGCAACCTGAATTTGACCTGGCAGTACAAAGCTGCCCAGCAGGAAACCGATTTGAGTTTTGAAAAACAAAACACACAGGTCGGTTATATGACTGATGGTGATTTTGATTATCACACGATCGGCCGAAAAAACAGCCACGATTTTGATAAGCCGGTAAATTGGATCGGGATCAGGCAACGTTTTTTCAATACTTTTTTAGTTGCAAAAAATAATTTTTCATCCGGCAGAATAGAATGGATCGTTCCGACTGATACTTCAAAAACAGTCATGCAATCCATTGCCAACATGAGGATACAACTGCCTGTTGCCGTTTCTGCTTCTGTTCCACTCAATATTTTATATGGCCCCGCTGATTTCAAAATGCTGAAACAGCATGGTATGAATTTTGAAAAGCTGATCAACCTCGGCCAGGGCGCTTATTCATTTGTCAGGCCAATAAACAGGTTTATTGTAATGCCTGTATTTGATTTTATCACAGGTCTCAGCGGCAGCAGCTTAGGATTAGCCATTGCCTTACTTACGATCATCATCCGGTTAGTCATCTCTCCATTAACTTATAGCAGCTATCTCAGCGGCGCCAAAATGAAAGTGCTGAGACCTGAGATAGCCAAGTTAAAGGAAAAATATGGCGGCGACCAGCAGCAGATCAGCGTTGAACAAATGAAATTGTTTCGTGAAGCCGGTGTCAATCCTTTGGGAGGATGTATCCCGGCTCTTCTCCAAATTCCCATTTTCTTTGCCCTGTATAGTTTCTTTAGTTCAAGTATCGCTTTACGCGGACACAGTTTTTTATGGGCACATGATCTTTCTGCTTCAGATGCTGTGATTAAATTTGGAACCAATGTGCCTTTAATTGGCAGCCATCTCAGTCTTTTTACAATCACCGCAGTTGCTACAAGTTT
Source organism: Chitinophagales bacterium (assembly GCA_044448365.1). GTDB lineage: Bacteria > Bacteroidota > Bacteroidia > Chitinophagales > Chitinophagaceae > VBAU01. The sequence continues at coordinate 5,307 of JBIOGV010000106.1, read as the reverse complement.
TCTGATCTCTTTATACAGCATGAGCATGTCACCGGATCAATCAAACCCGATGATGAAATACATGCCTTATATATTTCCTTTCTTTCTTTTATTCATCTTTAACAGGCTTCCTTCAGCTTTAACATGGTATTATACGGTTTCAAACCTCATTACTTTAGGTCTCCAGTTTGTGATCCAGAATTATATTATTGATCATGATAAAATCCTTGCTAAAATGGAGCAAACCCGGAAAAAGCCAAAAACGAAATCCAAATGGCAGGAACGAATGGAACAAATGCAGGAGCAACAAAAAAAATTGAAAGACACGCAGCAAAAAAACCGGCGTTGATCTGTTGTGTTTTTCATTAAGCAACTAATTAGGTAATTTGCTCCGTCTTCTTTAGTGCCTATAATTTATTATGTAATCATAAACATGAAGGAAAGATTTGCAATATTGGCTTTCTTAAGTTTCTTTTCATTTACGATCAGTTTTGCCCAGACAAAATTTTCTGAGGGAAGCATTGTCTACAACATTACGGTTAATACGAACGATTCGAATCCTAAATTGGCAGACGGGTTTGACGGAGCTACAAACACGATCTATGTGAAAGGAAATTTAAGCCGTACAGAATTGGTGAGTGTATATGGAACGCAGTCAACGATGATGGATGTAAGAACGGGAAATGTAACAGTTCTGAAAGAATACGGTGAAAAAAAATATTTGATCAATATGACACATGGGGATTGGATAGATGCTAACCAAAAATATGACAGTGTCTCATTTACTTACGAAAACGAGTATAAGACGATTGCAGGTTATAATTGCAAGAAGGCAATCGGGAAACTAAAAAATGGGGAAACATTTACTGTTTATTTCACTAAGGAACTGGTTCCCGAAAATCAGGAAATCCAATACAGTAACAGATCTCTTGGCGGCATTGCTTTGGAATATGAATCAGATTTGGGGAAAAATAAAGTAACCTTTACAGCTTCGAAAATTAGTTTTGATCCTGTGCCAGCTTCAAAATTTGATTTGCCCAAAACAGGATTCAGGGTATTGACGTACAAAGAAAGTAAAGGCGAGAATAAATGATTTAATGATTGATGGTAAAACCTGCATTACCCCTGTTTATGTAAATTTTCTTTTTGAGAGGTACTATTAAAGTAGTATTTCCTTTTTGATAAGTGATCACGGTATTCAGATTGATATACGATGTGGATTCATCAGTATTAATGACATGATTTCCTCTGAAATTATAATTTGATTTTAATGAAAAGCTTCCGGGTGCAACCACCAGGTTTTGGTCAGTAAGGAGAGAGCGATTCTTTGAATTTTTCCCCTTATCACCCAATATAGCAAAAGCGCTGACTGCAGAAACTGCCAGTAAAAAAACCGCTGCAGTTCTCCTCAAAATTCTTAGTATGGTTGATTGGTTAATTGACATCTCTTACAAAAGTAAAAACAAAAATAATCATAAATCCAACCGCCTGTCACATGTTTTAATATTTATTTAACGAACAAATTTAAAAAATGTTACGGAAAACTGTGTTTTTTTATTTTTGTATGGTAATTTTCCTAAACCCCTGATTATGAAAGAAAATCCTTACCGGGAAAATAGGGAAGAAATAAATGAACTTTTAAGACAATTTGATAATCTCAAAGCGGGACGTAATCACAATTTTTTAGATGAAGAAGCCTTTGAAAAAATTATTGAATTCTATGATCAAAAAGAGGATCTTCAAAAAGCTTTGGAAGCATCAGAGGTTGGTTCTGAGCAATATCCTTTTTCCTCTTCATTGCTCATTAAAAAAGCGGACATTTTACTTTCATTAAGACGTTATACTGAAGCATTAAAGATCCTCGAACAGGCGGAACTATTCGACAGCGGGGATATTAATCTTTATATTTTAAAGACGGATGTTTGGTTGGCTCTTGATCAGCAGGAGAAAGCAGTTGAGCTATTGGAAAAAGCCCTGCATTCATTTGAAGGTGAAGAAAAGATTGAATTATTATTTGAACTTGCTGATGTTTACGATGATTACGAGGAATTTGATAAGGTATTTGATTGCTTACAACTTATTCTTGAACAGGATCCAAATAATGAGGAAGGTTTGTATAAGATTTGTTTTTGGACCGATTTCACAGGCCGCAGCGAAGAAAGTATCCGGCTTCATCAAAAAATAATCGATGATTTTCCTTATAATGAATTAGCCTGGTTTAATCTTGCTGCTGCTTACCAGGGACTCAAATTATACGAAAAAGCTATTGATGCTTATCAATATGCCATAACTATTGATGAGAAATTTGATTATGCTTACAGGAATATGGGGGATGCTTACATCCGCCTGCGAAAATTCAAAGAGGCGATTGAAGTATTGCAAAAGGTATTGGAACTATCTAAACCGGAAGACGTGATCTTTGAAGCAATTGGTCATTGTTATGACAGGCTGCAAAATTATGCACAGGCAAGGTTTTATTATCGCAAAGCATCACACATGAATGCTGAAGACAGTAAGATCTTTTATAAAATCGCCTGTACCTATTACAACGAAGGGCAGTGGGGAAGCGCCATTAAACAATTGGAAAATGCTCTGAAAATTCATCGTTTTCAGCCTGAATACAATTTGCTGATGGGCGAATGTAAGTTCCAGGCAGGTTCTTTTAAAGAGGCCATCCAATATCTTTCTAATGTTGTAAGGGTGCGACCCAAAAGTTCATCGGGTTGGGAGGCCTTAATACGTTGTTTATATAAAGCAAACTTTTTAGAAGAGGCTAAAGAACAGGTAATGGCAGCTTTACAGGTAACACAGGGTAAGCCATTATTCATGTTTTATCTCAGTACTATTTTGTTTGCAATGGGAAAATCGAAAGAAGCGATTCAATATCTTGAAAGGGCCATGGAAAAGGCTCCCAGGCTTTTAAAGAGATTTGTTGAGCTGAATCCTTCTATTTTGCAGAATCAGCAAGTGGTCGATATACTTGCAAAGTTTAAGCGCAATAAATCGATATAAAAAAGCGCATCAATATTTAAGCATCTTTTAAATCGCCTGCCTGACTCTTATCACTTGTGCCTTCAATCTTCTTCCTTATTTTTGCGCCGCTTAAATCATTAGTGCTGATGAATTTTAATCTATCGCAAATTCCGGACAGGCATCTGAAACCAAGAACTGCAGGTATTACCATGGTAATGGACAAGGGACTGAGTGTAAATGAAGCCCGGAATTTTTTAAGCGTCTCACACCCACATGTCGATGTTGTAAAACTTGGGTTTGGTACATCTTATGTAACCCCGAATCTAAAAGAGAAACTTGAAGTATACAGTTCTTATGACATGCCAATTTATTTTGGCGGTACATTATTCGAAGCTTTTTTGATCCGTAATCAGTTCGATGATTACATACAGGTTTGCCGGGATTTTGGGATCCGGTATATGGAGGTAAGTGATGGATCCATCACAATTCCACACGCAGAAAAATGCGGATATATTGAAAAGCTCACAAAGTATGGAACAGTTCTGAGTGAGGTGGGTAGCAAAGATGCAGAACACATTATCCCGCCTTATAAATGGATAGAACTGATGCGGGCCGAATTGAATGCGGGTGCTACTTATGTAATTGCCGAAGCAAGAGAAGCAGGGAACGTTGGAATTTACCGGGGTACTGGTGAGGTGAGGGAAGGATTAGTGCAGGAAATTCTTACACAAATCCCTGAGGAGAAAATTATTTGGGAAGCTCCGCAGAAAGGACAACAGCTTTACTTTATAGAACTGTTGGGATGCAATGTAAATCTTGGCAATATTCCGCCTTCAGAAGTATTGCCGCTCGAATCTATGCGGATTGGATTACGGGGTGATACGTTCACTTTATATTTAAATGAAAAAAGCTGATGCGTCTTTTCGGACTGATCGGTTATCCCCTGACACATTCTTTCTCCAAAAATTATTTTACTCAAAAATTTTCGAAGGAAGGAATAAGAGATTGTAGCTATGAAAATTTTCAGTTAGCAACGATTGACAACCTGCCGGAAATTTTTCATACGAACCCTTCCCTGGAAGGGTTGAATGTAACGATTCCTTATAAAGAATCTGTTTTGCAATTCCTCAGTGATAGTAACGAATTGGTTCAGCAAACAGGGGCTTGTAATTGTATTAAAATCATAAACAAAAAATTATTGGGTTATAATACTGACGTTATAGGTTTTGAAAGATCATTGTTGGATAAACTTCAACCCTGGCATAAGAAAGCATTAATACTGGGAACAGGTGGTGCTGCTAAAGCAGTAGAATTTGTGTTTAAAAAAAATAACATTCATTATAAGTTAGTTTCGCGTCAGTCTTCCGGAAAAAATTTATTGTATGATCAGTTAACACCTGAGATAATTAAAGAAAATACGCTTATTATTAATACAACTCCTCTTGGTATGTACCCGGATATTGATGGGTTACCCTCATTGCCTTATGAAGCAGTTACGCCAAAACATTTTTTGTTTGACCTGATCTATAATCCGGAAAAAACTTTATTTCTTGCAAAAGGGGGGGAGCGTGGGGCCACCATTCAAAATGGATATACCATGCTTGTTTACCAGGCGGAAGAAAGCTGGAAAATCTGGAATACCGGGAATGAAGATTAACCTGATAATTTATTTTTTACATCTTCCGGTATTGACGTAATTTTTTTTGACGAATAGTCAAAGCAAACCATTCCTGTTTTCGCAATCGCCGCCAAAATTCTCTTTGCGTTAGTTTCCTTCACCAGTTTGTAATAAACATCAAATGCAAATTTGGAAAATTCACCGGCAGTAACGGATACAATAATTCTTTCCCCGTAAAATATCTCGCTCTTGAATTCAATAGCCACATCACTCATGATTAACCCGACTCCTCCAAAATTTAATTCTCCATATTCAAAATGCTGGAGGTACTGCACCCTGGCTTCATGAAGAAGGGACAATATGGTATCATTGCCAACATGATTGCCGTAATTCAGATCAGTAATCCGGATAGGAATGATCGTTTCAAAGAAGAATTTTTCCGGCAGTTCAATTTTTATTCTCGGCATTAGGATGCTTTGTAATAAAATTAATGAATCGCTCAATAGTGAACAAAATGTACAAAAGAACGATACAACTTTAGCTGAAGATAATTTTGCAGCAACCAAAAAAATAACAAACCTTCCCGAATTTGAGCAGGTGTGTTTATAATGATATCTTTTAAAATCCTTATTACCCTCCGGTGGTAATTTGGAAATTACATAATCAAATTGTTCGGTCAAAGAAGCTTTTTTCTCCGCTTGTATCAGTTTGGTTGGCTCCGGGCTGAGTCATTGATG
>JBIOGV010000105.1:0-11356 GCA_044448365.1 Chitinophagales bacterium | reverse complement strand
TATATTCTTATTGATGCGAACTCCCATGAGCCACGCCTGGGTTTCGGGGTTGTACAAAATGGTTTTATAAAAAGGCAGATTAAGAAAAACATCTTTTGAATGATCGATCTCTGCCTGCGATAAAACAGTATCACGGAAAATAGGGATTGCTTTTAATTTTTCAGACACGGAATCTTTGACAAGATTGATGGCAGCAGGAATGCTGATGATATCTTCAACCCCATTTATTTTTTTTAATTCTTTCTGTAACCGGATATAACTATTAAAAATTTTTTTCCTGAAAAGCTGGTTGGTTTGTATACCTATAACCAGCAAGTTTCCGTCTTCTCCAAATTTTTTCCTGAATTCCTGGTAGGCCTTATACTTTGGATGGTCAGTCGGAATAGCACGCGCAAATTCGTAGCTTAATTCGACCTTACTGGCATGATAAGCCATGAATGAAGTCAAACTTAATAATATGAGTAAAAGAAATAGCCGGTATTTAAGAATAAATTGACCTAATGACTGCCACATGATGGCAAAGAAACGGAATAATGCTGGTTTCTCATTACTGCCATTTGGGACCGCCAAAATTTAAAACAACAGCGGGTTACAGCAACTCAACTAGCAACGATTTTTTATATTTGAGCAGTGAGACTATTTCTTGTTTTCATATTTTTCTTTTCCTTCCTGAAAGTATTTTGTCAAAATCCTTTGTCAGCCATTGGTACCTGGAAAGAATACTTACCTTATTACAGTGCTATTGATGTTGCTGCAGGAGATAATAAAGTTTTTTGCGCTACTCCATATAGTGTGTTTGCAGTGGATCTTTCTGACAATTCCATAGAGAGAATGAGTAAGGTAACCGGTCTTTCGGAGACGGGGGTCAGTGCGATCAATTATAACGAAACGACTCACAAGCTTTTTATTGCATATACCAACAGTAACATTGATATCATTTATCGTAATGATATTTTTAACATTCCTGATATAAAACGAGAAACTATTACCGGTGATAAATCCATTAATAGTATTTATTCACTCAATGATAATTATTATTTGTCGACCGGGCTTGGTGTGATTGTGGTTGATGGGGATCGGTACGAAATAAAAGATTCCTGGTTTATCGGCGATAGCGGTAATACTGTTAAGACAAATGGATTTGCTACAGACGGAAGTTATTTTTATGCGGCTACTGATGAAGGATTAAAAAGGACTTCTGTAAATACCGCCAATCCTTCTGATTACCTCAGCTGGCAATTGCTCAGCGGAGCAAACGGCTTGTCGGCCGGGCCGTGTAATGATGTTGTTTCCATAAACAATAAAATAATTGTATTAAAAAACGATTCCCTGTTTGCATTTGATGGCAATAACTGGAAATTATTTTATGGTGATGGAAACAAAATAACCAGCATCAATTCAACCGGGGGAAAGGTCGCTGTTTGTCATTTTCTAACCGGACCGGTGAGTGATGTTGTTATTGTAAACCCCGATGGGTCAATTGTCAAAACGATCCAGCAAAATGGAGTAACGCCATTTCCAAAGAAAGCAATAATATATAACGGAAGCTATTGGATCGCCGATGCATACAACACCCTTTCCAGGTTTTCCAACGGTGCGGCGGCAGATGAAGTTTACATCCCCAATTCTCCGGATGCAATTGCCAGCGGGGAAATGATCGAATACAACTCCGTTTTTTATGCCGCTGCCGGCGAAGTGAATGACGCCTGGAATTATCAATACAACGGTAATGGCATCTACAGGTACAAAAATGGAGAATGGAAAAATTTCAACCGCTTTCATTATCCCGTGCTCGATTCTATGCTTGATTTTATTACGGTGACAGTTGATCCGCGGGATGAATCGGTTTGGGCAGGTTCCTTTGGCGGAGGGTTGCTGCATATAAAACCTGACGAAAGTTTTGAAATATTCAAACAAAATTCTCCAATTCAACCCCATCCGCTCGATCCCGGCAGTTATCGTGTTGCCGGTTTGTTGTTTGATAAACAAAATAATTTATGGGTATCCAATTTTGGCTCGATACAACCATTGGTCGTTCGCAAAGCCGATAGCACCTGGAAAAATTTTTCTCTTCCTTTCAATTTAACTGAAAATGCTCTCTCGCAAATTGTAATGGATGATGCTTCCCAATTATGGATCGAATCGCCATTAGGAAACGGGTTAGTGTGTTATAATTATGGAAACTCAATTGATGATGTAACCGATGATCATTGGAAATTGTATCAGAATGGAGCGGGCAATGGCAATCTTCCGTCGAACAATGTGTTGAGTATTGCAAAAGACAAAAGCGGTTTTATCTGGGTTGGCACTGATAATGGTATTGGTATCATTCAATGTACACAGGATGTTTTTAATACCGGGTGTGAAGCAATATTGCCCATTGTACCCCAGGGAAATTTTGCAGGCTACTTATTCACCGGCGAAAATGTTCAAAGTATTGCTGTAGACGGAGCCGATCGAAAATGGGTGGCTACAAGAAATGGTGTTTGGCTCATCAGCCCCGATGGTGGGAAGGTAATGGAACGGTTTACGGCAGACAATAGTCCCTTGCTTAGTAATAATGTAAAAAAAATTGCGATCGATGGAACATCCGGCGAAGTGTATTTTGCGACAGACAAAGGAATGTGTTCATTTCATGGCCGTGCAACAGAAGGTGGGGAGACAAATTCAAATGTATTGGTATTTCCCAATCCTGTACCTCCGGGTTATACCGGGACCATTGCGATCCGTGGTCTTGCTGAAAATTCAATTGTTAAGATCACTGAATTGAATGGAAGACTGGTTTATCAGACAAACGCGCTGGGGGGCCAGGCTGTGTGGGATGGTAAAGATTACAAAGGCAGAAAAATTTCCACAGGGATCTATCTTGTGCTGGTTAGTACTGATGACAAAAAAGAGAAAACTGTATCGAAAATTATTTTTATTTCTAAATAGTTTTATGAGACAAACCAGGTCATACTCTCAGTGCATTTTTGTGTGAATTATGTCGCAGAAACTTCATAAAACAAAAGGTATCGTTCTACGAGCAGTCAAATATGGCGACACCAGTTTGATCGTAACTATTTTTACTGAGCTCTTCGGTATTCAATCTTATCTCGTAAATGGTGTAAGAGCTTCTACAAAAAAAGGAACTGGTAAGGCAAATCTCTTTCAACCCGCTGCCATTCTTGATCTCATCGTTTATCATAATGAATTAAAAAATCTTCAGCGCATTAAAGAATTCCGATGGGGTTATTTGTATAAACATATTTTTTCGGACATAAAAAAAAATGGAGTAGCTCTTTTCATGGTGGAACTCCTGGCAAAATGTTTAAAACAACCTGAAACACATGAAGAGCTTTTCCAGTTTGCCGAGGATTCTTTTTTACACCTTGACGAAAGCAGTGAAACAGTAACTGCAAATTTTCCATTATTTTTTGCACTTCACCTCGCGGTATTCTTTGGTTTCAGAATAAATGATGAATTTTCAGAAAAGAATTCTTTTCTCGATCTGCCGGAAGGAACATTTGTAGCGGAACGCCCGATCCATCCGCATTTCTTAGAAGATAAACAGGCGGCTGTTACGTCTGAATTATTAAAAGTGAGACGACCTGAAGAACTCGAGCAAATAAAGCTCAATCATGATTTCCGCAGAAATCTTTTATATGCTTATGAATTGTATTATGCCTTTCATATCCAGGATTTCGGAACAATGAAAACCTTGCCGGTATTGAAAGAAATATTAAATTAATCTTTTGGAGGCCCAATGATTTATATCTAACAAAGTAACGCCCGGTCTTTTTCCTTTTTCAAAACTTCCTAATTCTTCATCCCAGTGCAAAGCTTTTGCTCCATTGATCGTCGCCCATTGTAAAACCTGTACAAGAGATGCCACGGTTGCAAACCGTGGCATCTCTGTAATAGCCTGCATTTCTTTTGCAATACTCAACTGCCAGTTACTGCTGTAACTATCCGTTCCAAGCACAAGATGACAATCATGTTTCATGAATAATTCAACTGGAGGCAACCTGTTTTCAATATATAAATTAGCGTTGGGGCAAAGACAATAAATTAGCGTCAATCCATTTTCCTTAGCGTATTCATTAGCCCATAAAATATCTTCCTCAGGCGTGAAAGTATTATGGATCAGCAAAACTGTTTGCCCCTTATTAAAATAGTGCAGGCAGGAACGAATACTGCTTTTACCTGTTATGGGAAATGGAGATTGACTGACTCCGAAAATTTTAAACAGTTTCAAATAATCTCCACCGCCTGTTTTGTAAAGCTCATCTTCGGCAGGATGCTCCTGGTTGTGAATAGAAATGATCTGCTCTTTCGTTAGCTCATTTATTAATTGGAAGGTTTTGGGACTGATGCTATAGGGTGCATGCGGCACAAGCGATGACCGATGGCTGATGGTGGATGACCGTAAACTATTCTCTAGTGTTTGAAGAATTTCTTTATAATGAAAAATATTTTCCTCTGATTTCTCATCAGTAAAGCTGAGCACCTCTACAAAATTTTGCCAGCGAATCCGGCTTTTTGATTTCACTTTGGCAGTGTCTGCTGTGTTACTGATATCCCCCACTGCTACGATGCCATTATCATACATTTCCTTTTCAGCTTTGATCATTTCTTCCTGGATTAATTGCGGATCAAAATTTCTCTTTGTGACCACTGAACAAAGAAATTCAATAAGACCCGTGCCGGGCGGGATTACATTTTTTAAATGGCTTAATTCCAAATGACAGTGACAATTAACGAAACCCGGAGAAAGGATGCCTTTGAATTTTTGAATATCATCGCCGGCATCAGGCTCCATAACGAAGTCTTCAATTTTGCCTTCTTCATCTGTAACCAAAACATAATTGCTGTCTAATAATTCATAGCCTGTAAATAATTGATCCGACTGGAATTTTTTGTACGCCATTGCTGTTTAACTTTGCTGCCCTTCACTCATTCGTATTTTAAAAGGTTCGTTACAGTGAGTGTTGGTTCTATAAAAATAATTCATTCGATGTTAGATAAGTTAGAAGCCATAAAAGCAAGATTTGATCAATTGGGAGTCGCCCTGACCAACCCGGCAATTGTCAACGATAACAAAAGATTTGCTTCGACAAGCAAGGAATATCGAAGTCTTGAAAGGATTGTAAATGCTTATGATGAATATAAAAAACTCCTTGATGACACCGAGTTTTATAAGGAGGCCTTAAAGGGAGATGATGAAGAAATGAGAGAGCTGGCCAAGCAGGAGATGCCACAATTGGAAGAGAAAAAGCAAAAATCAGAAGCATACATCAGGCAATTGCTCATTCCCAAAGATCCGCAGGATGAGAAGAATGCAATTCTTGAAATACGTGCGGGTACAGGGGGTGATGAAGCAAGTTTATTTGCAGGCGACCTGTTGCGGATGTACTTAAAGTATTGTGAAAGTAAGGGATGGAAAACTGCAGTATTAAGTGAAAATGAAGGAACGGTTGGGGGTTATAAAGAGGTACAGGTAGAAGTAACGGGAGAAGATGTTTATGGGACCTTAAAGTTTGAAAGCGGTGTACATCGCGTACAGAGGGTGCCTGATACGGAAGCCAGCGGACGTGTTCACACATCAGCTGCAACCGTGGCAGTGATGCCGGAAGCGGAGGAAGTAGATTTTGATCTGAAAGAAAGTGATGTAAAAATGGAAACAGCAAGAAGCGGTGGCGCAGGAGGTCAGAATGTTAACAAGGTTGAAACAAAAGTGATTCTTACTCATATACCTACAGGAACTGTAGTAATGTGTCAGACCGAAAGGACTCAATTAGGTAATCGGGAAAAAGCAATGCAAATGATGCGGACCAGGCTGTATGAGGAGCAGGTTCGCAAGCAAGAGGAAGAAATTGCCCGCCATCGAAAAAGCCTTGTAAGCACCGGCGATCGAAGCGCCAAGATCAGAACCTATAACTTTCCCCAGGGCAGAGTGACCGATCATCGCATAAATTTTACCTCCTATAATCTTGATGCAGTTATGAATGGTGATATCGACGATTTTATCGGGGCCCTTCAGTTTGCAGAAAATGCAGAAAAGCTGGCAAGGCAGAATTAGCAGAAGAGCCGGCTTTCTTTCAAGACTGGCACGATGTTTTATATATTATTTCGGAACCAATAGTTAAAAGTTCTTTAAGGCAACCTGTAGTTGAATTTCGAAAATGTTTCTTTAGAAATTCGTTAACAGCAAATAGTATACTATTGGCAGTAATTTTGCGTTATATAAAAAAGTTCTTCTCAATAAAGCAGTCAATTTTCTCATAAGCAGTTAGTTTTGGTTGCGACCCCTGTTTCTACAGGGGTCTATTTTTTTATACTCGTCTCAATGAAATCAATAACCCTAACGCACTTCCTATCCCATCGGCAATTATGTCATTTATCTCAAACGAACGATTGGGTATAAAATATTTCTGAATAAATTCCATTGTGATACCATAGAGAAAACAGTAGAAAAATATCTGAATAAAAAAGTGGTTTCTCCTGTTCCATAAATTTCTGATAAACCAGCACCAAAGAAATACCATAACTGCAAAGAGACCTACATGGATCCATTTGTCCAGCCAGATCTTATCAAACCAATTTTTTTGAGGAAATACAGAACCAGGCAGGCATAGCAGAACTGTGGTAATGATAAACCAGGAAGGGGCAAACCAAAAGGCCAATTTATTTTTTTTCAAAAACTGAATTTGATACAATTATATGAAAAGAAATAAGGGCCCCAAAAGAGGCCCTGAAATTAACCAACTATAGAACCAAAATGCCATAGCGAGTTGCTATAGTAACTTACGGTAAAAACTATAATTGAGTTTGAATTTATTTATTAAAGTTTAGACTTGCCCATGGATTGCAACGGGAGTGTAGGTCCGCCGGTATTACCTCTATTTTCAATTGTTATCGCAAAGGCATCAGCTTTCTGTGTATTGTTCATTTTCAGGATGACCTTTTCACCACCATCGAACAGACCCAGGTCAGCAGGCTTGTTATCAATCAAAGCCCATAATTGGTATTGTTTGTCAGAAGGAAGTTTCGGCATATTCTTCACAATCATGTAAACATTTGCAGATGTACTGTCCCAATAAATATTTGCTGATAAAGGCGAACCTTTTAATCCTACCATATTTACAACTGTAACATTTGGATCATCCATGATCTTCTGGATACTATCGCTCTTGTTTATTTTAGCTTCTAATTCACTATTCGATTTTTTCAATTCTTTATTCTGGCTATAAAATTTATAAGCCAGGTACCCTGTTGCAAATAGAAGAATGATCGAAGCAGCGGCTATCCAGCCAAGGCCGTATGATCTGCGGGTTGGCCTTGACTCCATAGTGATTATTTTTGAGGTGTTTGTTAGAGGAGCTCCCTGGATGGCGGTCAAGATCTTGTTCTTTACATCTGCAGGTGGAGTTATTTTATTTTGCATGGCCTGTTCTTCAAGCGCCAATTCAAAATTATTCCTCGCTTCTGCCAACTCCGGATGTTGAGAACAAAGCTGCTCAAACTCTGCCCTTTCTTCCGGTGAAGCAAGCCCCAACACGTAGCTTTCGATAATTCCGCTTGATATATAATCTTGTATATTCACTTTCTATAGTAATGTTCTTAATTGTGATAAAGCGCTTCGTATCCTTGTTTTTACCGTACCGAGAGGTAAATTCAGAATTTTTGAGATCTCCTCATGAGTAAATCCCTGGAAATACGATAGTTCTATTAACTCACGGGAATCAGTTTTTAGTTTATTAACCAATTTTTTTAAGCCAATATCATTTACCTGCGGATTAACCACAGTACTGGCTGTTAGAGTATTTACGGTTTCTGTCAACGGTTGGTTTTTAAGACCATCCCGGTAGGATCTTGACCTGATCTTGTCAATAGCAGCGTTGCGGGCTATATTCAGCATCCAGGTAAATAGTCGCCCTTTGGTTTCATCATAAAAGCTGATCTTTTTCCAGATATTTATAAATACGTCCTGCAAAACATCGGCTGCTATATCCTTATCAGGAACAATTTGGTTAATGATCCCAAATAATGCAGGTGAATAGTTATCGTATAAATAACTAAATGCCTGGTCATTTTGCTGAAGGAGAAGGGAAACCAGTTCCTGTTCTGTGTATTTGGTATAAGGATTCAAATAATTTATGAAAGATACAAATATTGCCGGTTGAGAGTTTTTATCAGGAGCTGCTGCAGTGGAGCAGTTTCGTTATTTAGCCCACGATTTATCCCGATAGTTATCGGGACGTGGGCTACCATCAAAAATTTTCAAACTGACCCACTACCGAAGCTGCACTAAGCGCGGCAATTACCCAACAATTTGTTCGTAAGCTTTAGCATCCATGAGTTTGTCAATGTCAGCCACGTTGCTAACCTTCATTTTCACCATCCATCCTTCACCATATGGATCATTGTTAACCAGTTCAGGTGAAGTTGCCAAACCAGGGTTTAATTCCGTTACTGTACCAGTCACAGGTAAAAAAAGATCAGAAACAGTTTTAACAGCTTCTACGGTTCCAAAGACAGCTCCTGCCTCCAGTTGTCTACCAATGGTCTCCACCTCTACATAAACAATATCCCCAAGCTCACGCTGAGCAAAATCAGTTATGCCTACAGTAGCAATATCCCCTTCTACACGAATCCATTCATGGTCTTTCGTATAATGTAAGTCGCCGGGAAAATTCATGATAATTTATTTTGAGGTGCAAATATGGCTAAAAGGAAGGATATAAACAGCGGCAAATTCGGATTTTCTATTTATACATCATATTCCACCGTTCATGCCTGAAAAAATGCATTTAGCCGGAAATCCATTTTCAATTGGAGATGGCCGATATAGTTTTGTTTCACAAAAAAATTATTTATGAGAAAGTTTGGATTAGTATTACTAAGTTTTTTGATAACAGCAGCTGGTTTTGCCCAGCAGATTTCAGGAACTGTGAAAGATCAGCAGGGTAAACCGGTTTCTGGCTCAACTGTTTCATTATTAAAAGCTAAAGACTCCTCAGTTGCTAAACTGTCGGTTAGTAATAATGAAGGCAGTTACTCGTTCGGGTCCATAAAGTATGGAAAATATATTGTAAATGTGACTCATGTTGGCTATGCTCCTTCTTATTCTTCACCTATAGATTTTTCAGGTACAGGCGAAATGACTGCTCCTTCACTGCAACTTAATAAGCTTGCCGGTGAATTGAAAGGTGTAACGGTCACCTCAAAAAAACCAATTGTTGAAGTAAAGGCTGACAGAACGATCCTTAACGTAGAAGGGACTATCAATTCTACAGGCAATGACGCCCTGGAGCTTTTAAGGAAATCTCCCGGGGTAACGGTAGATAAGGACGATAACATTAGTTTAAGTGGAAAAAATGGCGTGCAGGTTTATATTGATGGGAAGCCTACTCCTTTAAGCGGTGCTGACCTGTCGAATTATTTGAAATCAATTCAATCTTCGCAAATTGAATCGATAGAGTTAATTACAAACCCCTCGGCTAAATATGAAGCAGCCGGTAACGCAGGAATAATAAATATTCGTTTAAAGAAAAATAAAACTTTCGGCACCAATGGTTCTGTGAACGCAGGGTGGAATATTGGGACCTATGCTAAATACAATTCGGGAATTGCGTTGAATTACCGAAATAAGAAATTCAATCTGTTTGGTAATTACAATTATAACAAAAGTCTGAATCAAAGCAGGCTTAACTTATATCGCACTTCAAGTGTAGACAGTTCTTTTGACCAGAGATCGATCCTGTTGAATAAAATGGAAAGCCATGGCTTCAAAGCCGGGGTTGATTATTATGCAAACAGCAAAAATACATTTGGTGTTATGGTAAATGGTAATTTTTCAAATACCGGGTTAGATAATACCAGCAAAACCAATATTGCTTACATACCATCAAAAACGATCGACCAGGTATTGATCGCAAATAATTCAAGTAAGGGATACAGGGATAATGTAAATTTTAATGCTAACTATCGCTTTGCAGATACATCTGGCCATGAGTTGAATGTCGATGCGGACTACGGATTTTACAATTCAAAAAATAACCAGTACCAGCCCAATGATACCTATGATGCCAGCGGAACAACCTTAAAATTGCAGGAAGTTTATAATACACTTACACCTTCCCAAATCGATATTTATTCGGCAAAAGCTGATTACGAGCAAAATTTCAAGAAGGGAAGATTGGGATATGGCGGAAAAATCTCGTATGTGAAAACAGACAATACTTTTCAACGCTATTATGGAACCGGATCAAATTCAATAGAAGACAATAATAATAATTTTGACTATAAAGAAAACATCAATGCTGGCTATGTAAACTATAACCGTCAGTTTAAAGGCGTGATGGTGCAGGCTGGTTTAAGAGCAGAGAATACACATTCAAAAGGGCATTCCGTTGGCTTCCGTTACGATTATGATTCGGGAACCAATGAGCCTATCGATTCTTTACTGGATAGAAGTTATACTGATCTTTTCCCAAGCGCTGCCGTTACTTTCAATAAAAATCCAATGAAGCAATGGAGCTTCAGTTATAGCCGCAGAATTGACCGGCCATCGTATCAAAATCTGAATCCCTTTGAATTTAACCTGGATAAATATACTTTTCAAAGAGGTAATCCGAACCTGCAACCTCAATATACTAATAGCTTTGGCATCACAAATATTTATAAATATCGTTTAGTAACGACTTTAAATTATAGTCATGTCAGCGATGTATTTACAATTGTTCCCAAAAGCGAAGGAACAAAAGCATTTATTACAAATGAAAACGTGGCCAGCCAGGATATAGTTAGTTTGAATGTAAGTATGCCTGTTCAGTACAAATGGTACAGCCTGTTCTTTAATGTCAATTCTTATTATTCAAAGTTTTCAGGTCATACATCTGACTTTAACGCAAATGTGAGTGTATTCTCATTCAACGTATATGCACAGCAGACTTTTAAATTATCAAAAACAACAACAGGTGAAATAAGTGGTTTTTATACAGCTCCATCTATCTGGCAGGGTGCTTTTAAAACAAAACAATTGGGCAGCGTGGATATTGGTTTGCAACAATCGATATTGAAAGGCAAGGCCACTGTGAAAGCAAGCGTTACCGATGTATTGAATACATTCCATTGGTCGGCTACCAATAATACGACCAGCCAGGAAGTACGTGTAAACGGTGGTTGGGAAAGTCGTCAATTCAAAATAAACCTTAATTATCGTTTTGGTAACAACAAGGTCAAACAGGCGCGTCAGCATAAATCAAGTATTGAAGAAGAAAATCAACGTACACAAGGTGGCGGCGGATTGGGTGGCCAGCAACAAAAATAATTTTTAAGCATAGCGTGAAATGTAAGCATCCTGCGAAAGTGG
>JBIOGV010000104.1:0-11390 GCA_044448365.1 Chitinophagales bacterium | reverse complement strand
GTATCAAACACTGCAGTACCGTTTCGTGAGGTTAACTGCCTGTTTGCAACATCGGAATCATTCAATTTCGTTTCTACGGTACCCCAGCTTCCCAATGTGTATTTATATCCATAGGTCTTGCCTTCAAATAATGGAACCAGCGAAGAATAGGTTCCCATCTGCCTTATTCATTATATAAAGAGAATCATGCGGGCTCCAACCATTAAATGAACCCGCGAGATGAACGCTAAGTACCTTTTGAGTATCTATTGGAGGTACTATAACCGTGAATGTAACCGCTGCGACCTGTGCTTGAATGGGATTAATGACAAATATTGCAGCAACCATGAAACATAACCCGGTAAATGTAGATCTCATTTGCTCAGAATTTGATTGCGAAGGTTGTATCAAATGGAGTCTTACACTATGACCTTGCTCAATGCAACTATATAACCCTTTTACAATTATTTTATAAAATGGGAATAAAATGTTCTTTATTATTTTATTATTATTTAATTTTTTCTTTTTCTTTACTTATGCAATTCAATACAGCCTCGTTACCGGTCAACCAATTAGTATTTACCAACGAAATCCTCGAAGTTTGGAAAGATGAAGTAACCGGTCAGCATTCTACGTTTTCAAGGATCAATGTCCCGGCCGGTGATATTATTTGCGATTTTGGTGCTTCTGCAATTGTGCAAGCGCCTTCGTATCTCACCGTGCAATTAAACACCAATGAACACATTTATCTGCAGCCTTCTTTCTTGCAGTATATCAATCATAGCTGCAATCCCAATGTTTTTTTTGATACCACCAGTTTCAAGGTTATTAGCCTGAGGGAAATAAAAACAGGTGATGAACTGTGTTATTTTTATCCTTCAACGGAATGGAAAATGGATCAACCCTTTCAATGTGTATGTAATTGCGATAATTGTCTTGGTTATATCAATGGTGCATCTTATCTTACAGAAGATGTTTTACAAGGCTACCGGTTTTCAGATTTTATTTCTCAACAACTAAAAATCAAGTATTCAAAGTAATTAATCACGAATGCCAGCTACATTTACTATCCCACCGCTGACAGTTCCGGCAAATCAATTGAAAATATGGCTCCTGGTACCAGAGGTAGAGTCCAATGATCCAAATATTCAATACTATTACGATTTTTCGCAGGGGCTGGAAGAATACAAAAAGGTTTTTGATGAATTGAGGGCCGATTGGAAATGGCAGCCGGCAACAATCAATAATTTTCGTGAAGTGATTGATGAAATATCCTTTTCTGCAAATGGAAAAATGCCCTTTGTTTTCAATCTCTGCGATGGGGATGAAATAAATGGAGTACCCGGGATATCGGTTATACATTATTTACAGGAGAAAGGGTTGTGCTTTTCAGGTTCAAGTACTGATTTTTATAGTATCACTACTTCAAAAATCACAATGAAGCAGGCGTTTGATCGTGCCGGTGTTGCTACTCCCGGTTGGGAAATGATCCAACATAAAGATCAAAGCATTAAAGGAATATTTGACCGCTTAGGATGTCCGCTTATCCTGAAACCCGCCGTTTCAAATGGCGGCAGTATGGGAATATCGATAAAGAATGTGGTGAATAATGAAAAAGAATTGGAGGAACAGATACAATTGATGTTCTCCGGTTATCGGGGTTGGAATTTGAGCTCGGGCGGATTGGTGGTTGAACAATTCATTAAGGGTCCTGAATTCACTACTATGATTGTTGGTTCCTCCGACCGGCCAAATGAATGTATCAGCTACCTGCCTGTTGAAAGAATATTTCATTCTTCACTCCCGGAAACAGAACGATTCTTATCTTTTGATCGTCTATGGGAATTTTATGAGAATGAATCCATCATGCCGGAGGAAGGAAATTTTTATGAGTATGCTCTGCCTGATAGTGAGCTCATCTCATCATTACAACAGATCACGCTGGATGCTTACAAGTCTGTAAAGGGCATGGGCTATGCCAGGCTGGACATCAGGATGGATGAGAAAACAAAGAAGTTATTTGTACTGGAAGTAAATGCACAATGCGGGCTGAGTGAGGACGAAGATCATACTTCCATAGGAGCTATTTTGAGATTTTCCGGAAAATCGTTCACCCAATTAGTGATCGAAATCATCCAGGATAGTTTACGTAAACATGAGATGGTATCTTCTTCAATAAATAAAAAAGTTTCATGAAGATCTGCGTACTGCAACCCGACTACTCCACGACGGCAGTGGATTATCAATATTATGATCCCCCAAGACAATTGGCACATTTATGGCCCGAAGCACAGATTGACAATGTCTTTCTGAATAAGCTCACAACCTATCGTCAATTAAAGGAATTGGGAAAAAAGGGCTATGATATTTTCGTGAATTTATGTGAAGGATATCTTGAATGGGAAATTCCCGGCGTTGATGTTTATTATTCAATGGAACTTTTGAATCTTCCATTTACGGGCCCCGGCACTAAACTATACGATGTGCCAAAAGAGCTGATGAAATATGTCGCTTATTGCCAGGGAATAAAAATTCCTGCGTACGTGATCATTGAAAAAATAGAAGATGTAAAAAAAGTGGTTCAAACATTGAACTTCCCTTTATTTGTAAAACCCGAAAAGGCCGGGGATAGCCTGGGAGTAGATAAACATTCCCTGGTATATAATGAAAAAGAGTTAAGGAACAAAGTATCAGGGATCATTGAGGAATACGGTCCATTACTCGCAGAAGAATATATTGCAGGAAGAGAATTTACTGTTCTTGTTGCAGCAAATGCTGAAGATGAAAAAAAATGCACCGTTTTCAGACCGGTTGAATATGTTTTCCCGGAAGATTATACATTTAAAACTTATTCATTAAAAACCTCAGAGCTTCATCCTGATTGTAATTTTCCCTGTACTGATAAATATCTTGATCGTGAACTCAGGCGTGCTGCTGAAAGAATATTTTTAGGATTTGGAGGTGTTGGTTATGCAAGAATGGATTTCCGCATAAATGATAAGAATGAAATTTATTTCCTCGAGGTCAATTTTACCTGCTCGGTTTTCTATACTGATGGTTACGAAGGTTCGGCTGATTTTATTTTAAAATTTGATGGTATCGGGCAGCCTGGCTTTTTGAAACATATCGTTGCGGAAGGTATTGCGCGTCATCAACGGAAAATAAAGCCTTTTGTGATAAAAGGAAATTCAATCTCTGGTTTTGGTATTTATGCCAATCGCGATATCAAGGCAGGTGAATTTATTTTTTCCGGTGAGGAGAAAACTCAACGGCTTGTTACGCTCAGGCATGTGGAAAGGAATTGGTCTGAAGACGATAAAGAAACTTTCCGTCGTTATGCTTACCCGATAAGTAAAGAAGTTTTTTTGATATGGGACAATGATCCTACCGAATGGGCTCCTCAAAATCATAGTTGCGATCCCAATACTGCATACAATGGATTGAATGTGGTTACAATAAAACCTATTGCAAAAGGAGAGGAGCTGACGCTTGACTATGCAACCTTCCTTGATAAAAATATGCAGCCCTTTCATTGTTTATGTGGTGCTCCAAATTGCCGTGGCCTTATTATAGGAATGCCCAACAATTCAGTTACAGAAAGAGAAACAAGATTGAAGAGGGTAAGAGTTCCGAGGCAACGATAAGATGATTATTTTTTTTTACGGCCTATAGCTCAAACTCATTAATGTCGGGGCTGGTTTGGGAAATGCTCAATTCGTTGTTTTTACTCTTTCCCGCTCATCTTCGGCTCCTGTTGACCGGTCTCGTTTTCCTTTTACTTTATCATTTCCAAAATTGTGAGTAAAAGTAAGCCTGAATGCAGTATGGCCAAATTGAAGATTGGCATTTGCCACCAGGTTTTGTTCCGGAATATTCACGGATGGTTTGAAAGCAGGATAGCCCCATAAATCATTGATGGCAAAGCGCAGTGTTCCTGTTTTACCAGCAAGCTTTTTTTGAATACCCAAATTGGCCGTGGCAAAAGAATTCATTTTATAAATACCGAACAAGCCTGCCGATTGATAATAGCCTGTAATCTCGAAAGAATAATTTTTTGGTAAACTAAAACTCTGTGTAGTATTTATATTGAAGTTCTTTTGTTCAATCACATAAGGAGAGTTTTTATATATGGCATTCAATTGCAGCCAGGTTCCGGTAATATTGTTTTGCATGCTCCACCAGTTTGTGATTTTGAGTGGGAGGGAAACAATTACAGCCGCAGTTTTTTGATTTTTCTGATTATCGGCAGCAAGCGTTAGTTTATTGCTTGCAGGGTCTATTTCCGGCGAAAAGTCGGTAATAGGACTTGCTTCATAAGTGTAGGAAATAGAAAAGATAAATCTCTTAAAAAGATAATCAGCTTTAACCGCATCGGAAACAGAGGGCTGCAACGCAGGATTGCCTGAAAAAAATGTATTGGGATCCATAAAGATCACAAACGGAGCCATATCATTAAATGTAGGACGGGTAATTCTGCGGCTGTAGGAAAAATTGAGTGAGTTGTTATCATTTAATTTTTGCGACAGAAAAAAGCTTGGAAAAAAGTCTCCATAGTGGCGGTCAACAATATTTTTTTGCGTGACTGAACCTAAGTTGGAATTAGTATATTCATATCGTAGTCCCGCCTTTGCATTCGTCTTTTCGCTCACAGTTATGTTGAAAGAAGCATAGGCAGCCTCAATATTTTCATTCAATGCATATTTTGCCGTAAGATCATCTTCGGTAACCCAGTTATTCTGAACAAAATTTTCAACACTAACATCATTGGTAAAAGTTGAAACTGTAGCTTTAACACCCGCTTCTATGCTTAGTTTCTTGCCCAATTTCTTAGAATAATCAGCTGCACCAATCCAAAATGTAATAGGGGTAAGTTTATTGCTTTTTGTTTGCTCATCATACACAAAATCACCATTGCCGTTAAAATAAGAGTTCAGGTAATTTACCGGGTTATAATCTTTATAATGCAAATAATCAATATTGAGAGAAATCTGTTCATCAGCGTTAAAATTGCGCTGTGCATTAAAATTGGCCGCATAGTTAGACAATCCATGCAGTTCATGGTTGGGGATCTTTGTCACCGAATCCAATTGCCCGTTCAGAAACCTATCAGCCTCGTTTTGTGCATCCATCTTCCAACGACTATAATAACCAGACACGAGAACGCCGACAGTTGTTTTTTTATCAGGCTGATAATCCAGTCCCACTCGTCCATCATAATATGATTGAATGCCATCCCGGTTGGTTTTTGTATACGTCTCAATAATATCTCCCTGGTCAATCACTTTTCGGTAAAACGAAGAGTTACTTTTACCCGGATTGCTCGAAAAAGAATAATCACCATATAAATTAACCCTTCCTTTACGATGATTAAAATTCAAACCGCCTTCTGACAAGAACCCTTTTTTATATCCCGCCGTCGCGGAATAAGAACCATTCGTACCATATTGAGTATCTGACTTTAAAACAATATTGATAAATCCTGCATTTCCTTCGGCATCAAAGTTGGCAGGCGGAGTTGTGATCAATTCAATTTTTTCAATATTGGAAGAATTCATGCCCTCGAGCATCTGCATTACAGACGAAATCGGGAGCCTGCTTATTTTTCCATTGATCATAATCACTACCCCGCTTTTACCATTCATCGATATAATATTGTTTTGACGGTCAACCGAGACGCCGGGCGATCGTTCTAAAATTTCGAGAGCCGTGCTTCCGGAAGATGTAATGCTTGCGCCGACATTGATCACCATCCGGTCGATCTTTTGCTCAAACAATTGTTTCTTTGCCTGTACCACTACATTGCTTAATTGTACTTCTGCTTCCATCATTTTTAACGTGCCTATATCTTTACTTTCGTTTTTTGAGAGGCTGAATACTTCGGAATATTGCTGTTTCAAGCCCGCAGAAGTTGACTTGATAAGGTAGTTGCCGGAGTTAATATTTTCAAAGACAAAGCTACCCGATGTGGTGCTTACGGTTCCTTTTATCAGCGAGGAATCGGCAGACTTGAGCAGTAAAACATTTCCATTAGCAACAGGTTTTCCATCTGAACTACTGACAATACCGAAAATTTTTGATTGTGCATTAGCGATATGCAAACAAAGAGTGGCCGCTGTGAACAATAGCACACAATAACAATTCTTCATGAAACGGTTTTATAAATGACGTGGAATCTGGTGGAAAAAATAGTGTTAAAAAAAACGGCTATGATAGCCGCATAATTGGAAAGATAGTATTTATTTATCATATAATTAGTATTGCTCTTCTTGGTGCTTAGGATGTCTTCAGCAATGATATTAACTTCAAATAACGTTAGTCAGGTTATGATATGCAGTAATGATTTTTTTGCAGTTTATTTATAAATACCGCAACCATTTTTTTTCTCTGTGCTCCACCTTGTATTTTCCATACCATTTGCAAAGCGGGTACATGGTAATTACAACAGCAATCCATACCAAATAAATGATCCATAGATCTACACCACTTCCTTCTTTTGGTCTGCCGAAGTTAAAACCAAATACAAGGTCTGAGCTTTTAAATCCCTGTAAGAAAACCATGGCAAACATGATGGGATGTATGATGTACCAATGAACAATGAAATAAAATAAGGGAACTTTGCCATACACGGTGACTATGTCAGTGAACTTGTTTTTCATTCCTTCAACCCATGCTAAGATTAAAAACATAATTCCCAATGTGGCCAGGCAAAATAAGAGTGACGGCGGATATTTTGTGATATTGATAAAAGAAAGAAACGTAAACAATCCATTTTTTTGTTTTGACCAGGTAAAAGGATCACCGTAAATGTTAATAAACCGGATGACACTGAAAAGCGCCAGCGCAGTTAAACCGATTTGAAGGAATAATTTCCTTTTTTTCCCTGCGGGAAGTTCAAATAATTTTCCCAGGGCAAACCCTATCAGCATCACACCTGCCCAGGGGATGGGCGGGTATCCCATCACAAAACTTATTTTTGATGTAACAGGGAATACGGAAGGATTGAATAAAGGAATGATTATATTTTTTAAAAAGAAATGATCGCCGATCCCTGCCAATGGAACCAGGTTGTGACAAAGAATAATGATCAACCCGATCGCTCCAATTGTTTTTGGAGAAGTATTTATCAGCAGGCTGAGAATGATAAAACCACATCCTATGGTTGCGATGACGTCAAAAAAAAATATCCGGAAATGAATGTCGAACCATAATCCAAAATTCACCAATGTAAATTCCACTACAATTAACCAAAGTCCGCGGCTTAATAAAAATCGTCTGCTGGCCGCCGGATCATTTTTGCCTTTGTAAGATAAATAAGCTGAAACTCCCGAGAGAAAAACAAAGGTTGGTGCACATAAATGTGTGATCCATCTTGTAAAAAAAAGCTGTGGGGTAGTGGTCATAAGGTCTGTCGGGCTTTGCGTTATGGAAGTAGTATGCATAAAATCACGGATGTGATCCAGCGCCATAATGATCATCACAATGCCCCGTACAACATCAACACTATGGATTCTCTTTATACTCATAACCCTTGCTTTGTGAATTCGTTTTTGGTTGGATTGATTTTGTCTTTATAGATAATTGCTATGCCCAATGCTATACCACTAAAAGTCAATGCTTCAAATACACTTGAAATTTCATTGCCTTGTAAACCGTACGGATCAGCAATGGCCCGCGGTATGTGGAGAAGGACAAACCAAAGGAAAAGCATTGTACTTAACAGGGCGGCAACACGCTCAACCCTGATCTCTAAAATGATCGCAACACCGGATCCGATTAGTGCTACACCAGCAAAATAAGTCCAGAAGATATGATCGGGAAACCAGGAAGGAACAAGTCCGGCTACGAATTCTGTGTAAAAAAAATGATCAATGCCAAATGAGATCATGGTTATGGAAAAGAAGATCATTCCAAATGGAATTAATTTTTTCAGCACAGTAGAAAGAAGGCTTCTGCTGGAAGCATTTAATTCATCATCACACAACTGCGCCAGTACAAAAGCGCCACCGGAAAGAGCAAGTTCTTTAAGAGGATCGGTCCACAAAGCCAGGTGGCGCGGGAAATTAGGTTGTACGAACAATACGTAGGTGCATTGAATCAACAAAAATATAATCAACAAAAACAACCCTAAAAGAAGTGATGCCATTTTTGCTTTTTTTCCGGCAATTATAAGAATGGCTGCTGTGATCAAAGCTGCACCAACAATATATGCCCAGGTGGAGGAATGTATCCATGATGGCCAACCCGGTGGCCAGATCACGGGACGAAGATCCGGGTAAATGAATTGTTGTACCCCAAGACCCGCAACGCCGATGCCATAGAAAAAGCGGCTTATTTTGATCCAATTCTTCATAAACTATTCTTTTGTGATTTGGTTTCCCCCGATTAAATTCATCAAAAAAACAGATACTTTATTTTATTATCTCCGAACGGCGGTTTTGTGTAAACATATAGCAGTCTGAAACGGACCAGGAATATTTAGTCGAGGGCGGTGATGACCTGGTCTTTATAGCTTCTGCCGATTGGGATTTGTTTTCCGTTTATTTCAATATCTGTTGAAGAAAAGGCCTCAACTTTATCCTTTGCAACGATAAAGGATCGGTGGATACGAAGAAAATTGTTGCCGGTTAACAGCTCTTCCATTTGTCCCAATTGGAATTTGGTAAGAATAGTTTTATTTTTCGCAGTGATCCTGATATATTCCTTCAGGCTTTCAATATAAAAAATTTCATCAAGAAAAATCTTTACCTTCTTTTTACTCACGTTAAAAAATAAATGTGGTCTTTCGGTTGAAGACTGATGATTTGATGAGATGACCTGTTGTTGATGCCGGAATTTAGTTGCCATCTTTAAAAAACGGCTGAATTCAATAGGCTTAAGAAGATAATCAATTACATTCAGTTCATAACATTGCAATGCATAATCCTGGTAAGCAGTTGTAATGACTATTTGCGGTGGATTTTTTAATGCTTTTATGAAATCCAGGCCTTTTAGCTTTGGTAAATGAATATCCAGGAAGATGAGATCGATCTTTTCTTTTTGCAATATTTCCATGGCATAGATAGCGTCGCTGCATTCGCCTTTTAGCTGCAGAAAGGGAACCTGGCTTATATATTCGTTCAGCACTTCTGTGGCAAGAGGTTCATCCTCTACGACCAGGCAATTATATTTTTGCATGAGTTTTAAGATTTATTGTAAGGCAGACCCTGAAAACCGGGCTTACATTCTGCACTTGCATGCTATAATTGCTATACATTAGTTCCAATTGCCTTTTTACATTATTCAAGCCAATATTTTCACCATTGTTTTCATCTCCGTTACTTTCTTTTGTGTTTTCGATGTTAAAATTAAGCACACTGTTTTTCAGCTTCATGTCTATGTGAATATAGGATTGAAAGCGGCTTTCGCTGACTCCATGTTTAAATGCATTTTCGATAAAGGGCAGTAAAAGCAACGGAGAAATTAGTTCTGTTTCATCATCAATTTCTTTTAAAAAATTTATTGCTAGCCTCCCGTTGTAACGAATTTTTTCCAGCTCAATATAGTGATTAAGCATCTGGACTTCCTCACCAATTTTTATGAGCGGTTTTTGGGTTTCATACAACATAAAACGCAATAGCCTCGATAATTTCATTACTACTATGGGAGTGTCTTCTGATTTTTTTCTCGCCAGGGCATAAATATTGTTCAACGTATTGAAAAGAAAATGAGGATTGGTTTGATTACGCAGAAATTTTAATTCAGCTTCCAGTTTTTCCCTGCTTAAGTTTCTCTCAATTTCTTTTCCTGCCAACTGTAACCGGACCTGTTTTATAGCAATAGCAACACCCGATACAAAACCAATATCAATTGAAACCACAAGAAAGCTTAAAAGATTAAAGAATGGAACAGGATGGATCAGCCCCCCGTAAATAACCGGGTCTACAAAATATAGCACCAGCATTTTATAGAAAAAGACGGCGCCTGCTAATGCGAATATGGAATAAAAAACGGTTGTTCTTTGAACACCACTTCTTGAAATTTTACCGAGTATCACATATAACATGAAATACGTGAATATCCATTTGGGGACCAGGCAAACACAACAGCTTTCAATGGCAATATGGATTCTTTGATTTACTGCAAGCTGTTGAAGTCTCGAGGTATCTAAAAGAAAAATCAACAATACATCCTGGAACAAATACAAGATCCAAAATCCAATATGCAATGAAATTCTTTTCATAAGTCGCCCGTCGACTGTCCTCATAAATATATTCCATTTATTCCACTACATTTAACGCCGAAAAAATGTCTGCCATGAATCGCCGTAATGTTCTTAAAGGAATGGGTGCCATTGCACTCTACAGCAGCTTTCCAACGATCCTTAGTGAATTTCTTTCTTCCTGTAAAACCAATGTCAAACAATTAAGAGCTGATTTTTTCTCCGGAGATGAATTCCATTTGATCGAACAAATAACGGATACGGTATTACCGGCCACTTCTACTCCCGGCGCATTAGACGCACAGGTCCCTTATTTCGTTGAGCTCGTGGTAAAAAATTGTATCAGTAAAGAAGATCAGCAACAGATTAAGAAAGGTTTGCAGCAATTGAATGAACAGGAAAAATTTTCTTCTCTTTCATTTTCAGAAAAATTGAATTCCATTAAGAAACTTGATGAAGATGCCTTTAGAGAGAATGCCGACAAAACCTGGTTCAGGATCATTAAAAAGTTATCGCTCATTGGTTATTTTACTTCACAGGAAGGGATGACCAAAGCATTGAACTATGTTAAAGTTCCCGGGGAATACAAAGCCTGCATTCCTTATAAAAAGGGAGAGAAGGCAATGGCAAAAACATTTTTGATGTATTGGTAAATGATTTCGTCCAACACAAAACAATATTTATGTACGATGCAATTGTAGTGGGGTCAGGGATTTCCGGTGGCTGGGCTGCCAAAGAACTCTGCGAAAAAGGTTTAAAGACGCTTTTGCTTGAACGGGGTCGGGATGTAAAGCATGGCATCGATTATCCAACAGCCAATATGGATCCCTGGCAATTGACAAACCACAATATATTAAGCCAGGAAGACCTGGAAACATATCCGATTCAAAAAACTGTTTACCACTTTGGACAGGACGATAAACATTTCTTTGTAAAAGACACCGAGCATCCTTATCAACAGGTAAAACCATTTCAATGGATCCGCGGAAACCAGGTCGGTGGTAAATCGCTGTTGTGGTCAAGACATACTTTTCGCTGGAGCGATCTTGATTTTGAAGCCAACCTGAAGGAAAGTGTGGGCATCGACTGGCCCATTCGCTATAAAGAAATAGCACCCTGGTATGATTATGTAGAACGTTTTATTGGAGTAAGTGGAAAAAATGAAGGTCTGCCGCAGTTACCCGATGGACAATTCATACCTCCATTTGAAATG
>JBIOGV010000103.1:0-11537 GCA_044448365.1 Chitinophagales bacterium | reverse complement strand
CTTTCTATTTTGTTATGTTTTGCCGGTATGCCATGAAAACTGAATTCCCCGACAGCTATTGATTGTCCCTCCTTCAATCCTACAGGAAATTCGTTTTTGCATTTCATTCTTTCCGAAACAAATTCCCTGTTTGCCTCAGGTATAATAAATTTTATCTCCGGATTATTTTTTAAAACAGGCATCAATGTTTCTGCATCCAAATGATCCGTGTGATTATGACTGGAGCTAACAATCAGGATGTTTTTCAGCAATTCAGGATCAATCACTCTTTCACTCATTCTTACATGTGGTTTATCTGTAGCCTTATATTTTTTTGTCAAAGAATCAGAAAGATATGGATCAATCAAAACCCGTTTTCCTTTCCACTGCAGCAAAAAACCGCTCTGACCCAGCCACCACAGGAAAAAATGATCTTTATCTGAAAGCACGGAGTCCATCTCTTTTACCAACTCTTTATCCTTTTTAAATGCTTGTATCATTTCTGCAACGATAAAATCAAAATTCATATAACAAGAACCAAATAAATTAAAAAATCAAAAAACAAATTTTCGTCCCGGATTCCTTTCATCCCGCTCAAAACATGGTTTTTTTATTTCACCTTCCATTTTTTTGATTCTTGTGATTTGTTTCCTGGTTCTTTTTACACCAAACTTTCCCGCACTTTCTTTGCTCCCTTTACCATATTGACCAGTTTCTGTCTCGAAGCCCATCTTGCCGTCTGGCTCAAACCACAATCAGGAGCCACTGATAATTTTTCTGCAGGCACATATTTCAAACATTTATTTATCCTTTCCACCACATCATCTACGGTTTCGATATAATAATTCTTAACATCAATGATGCCCACCGCCACATTCATTTTTTCTGCAAAAGGTTCTAGCAGTTCTATTTCAGAAAATTCTCTGTTGGCCATTTCAATATGAATTTCATTTACCGTCAAATCTAAAAAATCAGGCAGCATGGGTTTGATGCTTCTGTAACCAACCGGTCTTCCTTTAAAATTGCCAAAACATAAATGTGTACTCAAATTGCATTTACCAACTACCGGCTTTACTGTACGATTAAATATATCGACAAACCGTTTCGTGTCTTCCTTATATGCATAGCAACTCATGGATGGCTCATCTACAGTTATTTCAGTGCAACCCGCTGCTACCAATGCTTCCAGCTCGCTGCGAACTATGGGAAGCAATGCTTCAGTAATGGCATAACGATCTTTGTATTTATCGTTGGGCAATAATCTTCCGCTTAATGTGTATGGCCCGGGCACACTTGCTTTTAACACCGGGCCTGCAGGAGCTAATTTTTTCAATCTCGTAAATTCTTTCACGCCACCTAAGCCATTTGGTGCTCTTAATTCTCCAACAATGTTGTGCTTACCGCGCTGATCATGCGCAGCCGGACCAAACTTTCTTGTTTCCGTTTCATTATTTTCAATCCCTTTTATAAATCCATAAAATGATAAATTGAAATCCAGCCTTGTTTGTTCGCCGTCGGTGATTACATCAAGTCCTGCTGTTACCTGGTCATGAATGGCAGTAATCACTGCGTCTTCGATCATCTCTTCAATATCAGCTGCACCGAATTTATCCAGGTTTTGAGATGCAAACTCAAGCCACCCGGGAAATGGATAGCTTCCTACTACTGTTGTTCGAATAGGTATCATATTGTACCCCCTTCCCCTAATGGGGAGTTAATTTGAAATTTACTTTCCAGCATCTTTATACAATTCAGATAATCTGTGTGCATGCTCATCATAAGCATCCTCAAAAAGTTGTTTTGCCTTTTCTGCATCAATAACAGAAGGAGCTGTCAGCACCTTTGGCGGTTGCCCCGCTTCTGTCAGCAATCTCGCAACTTCTGCTTTTATACTATTTACGATTATGATTCCTCCCACTGATGAACCGGGCGATACAGGTGTTTCCAGTCCATCGATATAAATCATCGAATCACCCACCGGCGCACCACTGTCCAAAACAATGTCTGCAAAATCCGAAAGCTTTTTTCCATCACTTCTTTTACTGGTGCTTTTTGCTGAATGTTCTTTCGTGATCAATACAACTACTTTTATTCTTTTTTGCTGAAAGAGTTCTGCCATTTCAATGGGAACAATATTGCATCCGCTGGATGAAATAATGAATGCAGTATCTTTCTCATTCAAATTGAAATTTCTCAAGATTCTTTCTGCAAAACCCGGAACATTTTCCAGGTACATCGCTTGTCTCTGGCCATTGGCGCCTACAACATTATTGTGATACGTCAATGATAATTCAACAATAGGATTAAACCCGGGAAAGGAACCATAGCGCGGCCACATTTCCTCCACCATCACCCTGCTATGACCCGTACCAAACATATGCACCATTCTCCCTGCAAGAATGGTTTGTGCAAACAAAGCCGCCGCATGTTCTATTTCCTTTCTTTGACTCCTGATCGTCCGAATGATCTTTTCACAGTTTTGTAAATACTCTTCTGTAACCGACATGGTTCGTAATTTTTATTGATAAACTTTACTCATTGCAAAGCTTGCCGCACCAATGGTACCCGCAAGATCGCCATAAACAGCTTTTACTATTTCCACCTTATTACCACCTGTTCGCCATTCAAATTCGGCCATGTATTCATTTAACGGTTCAAATAAAACATTATCCGCTTCGGCAATGCCTCCACCTAAAACAACTATTTCGGGTGAGAGAATATTGGTAATGGATGCAAGGCCGATCGCTAATTGCCTTACTGACTTTAGCCAGATCTCTTTTGCAAACCCATCTCCGCTTTCGTATGCGATCAGCAGATCATGTGTAGAAGTGAATTTTCCTTTACTTCTTTTTTCAATGGTGCAATTACCAATACATTCTTCAAGGCTTCCGGGCATGCCGGTTACATCGCAATCACTTTCATCATTTATTACCATGTGTCCTATATGACCTGCTTTATTAAATGCCCCGAGGTAAGGTTTGCCATCGATCATTATAGCTCCGCCCACCCCGGTGCCTAATGTTAGCATCACTACATGTTTTTTATTTTTGGCAGCGCCTAACGTGGTTTCTGCTATAAGAGCTGCCACCGCATCATTTAATACATATGTTGGTCTTTGCAAAAATTCCTGCCATGAAAAATTTTCTAATCCCTGCATGCGCCCGGGCATATAAGCAATAACTGTATTATCATCCGAAGGTAACCCGGGAGCAGAAATACCAATGGCACTATCATGGCCATTTATTTTTTGCAATAATTCAGTTACTGTTTTGGCAACAGCGCTTTTCCAAATTGCACCGTTGCCATCATGAGTAGGCACGTAAAGTTTGTGCAGCATATTTCCTTCTGCATCCATGGCAGTTCCCTTGATTCGGGTACCGCCCAGGTCTATGCCTATTGCAAATTTCACAATGAATATTGTCCTTCAGATATACTCCATCCACCATCTACAGCAATGACCTGGCCGGTTGTAAATCGTGACTGATCGCTCATAAAGTAAATTGCCAAACCGTCCATGTCCTCTGGTTTGCCGATTCTTCCGTTATCCAAAGGTTGTTTTGTTTTTATAAATGATACAATAGTTTCGTCGTTAGCCGCTCTTTGCGCCATAGGTGTTTCCGCTACGGCCGGCGCAATGACATTGATACGTATATTATCTTTCGCATAATAAGACGCCACTGATTTGCTAAAGCCAATGATCGCTGATTTCGCGGCGGCATAGGCATGCGTGGAAAAATATTTTGGCGAAGGTGAAAAGCCCAATACGGATCCCATATTCAGGATTGTTCCCGCTTTGTTTAATTCCAGAAATTTTCTGACAGCCGCCTGGTTTGACAACATGAGTGAGGTAAGATTTAACTCAAGCGTTTTATTCCAGCCATCCAATGATAATTCATGCAAGGGTCCATCACCCATTTTCCGTCCGCTTCCTCCTGCTACATGATACAGCCCGTCAAAGCTTCCGAATTTTTGCATGCAAATATCTATAGCCATTATTGCCGTTCCGGTACTTGTTGCATCAGCACTGATGGCTTCAACATTCTCTTTTAATTCTGATTTCACTTGAGCAACATTCTCTTTTTTCCTCCCTACCACTACAACTTTCGCTCCTTCATTGACAAATGCCCTTGACGCAGATAACCCAATACCTGTAGTTCCGCCGATCACAACAATTTTTTTTCCTGCCAATAAGCTCATTGATTCATTTTTCTTCAAAATAAGCAGTCAATGTTAACTAAAAAAAACCCATTAAACCATCGGCCAGGGAAATTTTGATTTCAACATAACTTTCTTTCCCGTTGCTGAAGATTCTCTTGTTGCTTCAATCACTTCCAGCACGTGCAAAGCATGTTCAGCATTAATGCGTGGTTCTATTTTATTGACCAATGATTCTGAAATAACAGTAGCTCCCTGTTGCCATACATAGGTGCCGGGATCTTCCACATATCTGACAGGAGGATCAGTGTATGAAGTGGCAAGATCAACACCGAACGGTGCCCAGTCGTAACCCACTAAACCCATATTGCCATCTCTGCCCCAAACAGTAATGGTATGATTATTCTGCCCCTTGCCTTCGTGCCCGTAAGGATCAAAATAATTAAACCCGCATTGAACATGCGATAATATTCCGTTACCATGATCCATCACCACGTGAGCATTGTCTTCCGCTTCCACTTTTATTTTTCCTTTATCATCAACCGTGCGCTCAGGTGTAACGATACTTGTCATTGCAATTACAGATTGAGCCGGTCCAAGCAATCCCGTTAATGAAGCGAGGTTATATACGCCCAGGTCAGGTAAACTGCCACCACCCTTTTCATAAAAAAATGCACTCCATGTAGGACCGGTATGCCCGTAATGTGCATGCGCACAGGAAATTTTTCCAAGTTTTCCTTCCTGTATCGTTTTACTCATAAATGCAAATTGTGGACTATTTACAACTGCGGGCGCTCCCCACATTCTTAACTTTTTAGTTTTTGCGAGATCCAGCAATTCCCGGCCTGCAGCATAACTATTTGCCATAGGTTTTTCACTCCATACATGTTTGCCTGCATTCAACGCCTGCCTGTTTAAATGTTCGTGCTCCTGCATATCTGTTGTGGTCACCATTAAATCAAACGGGACACCTGCAAGCATTTTATCGATATGCGGGTAGGTAGCAGCATTAACATTATACAGTTTGTTTTGTCCGAGAGCCCTGTCATATTTAATATCGCAAAGACTTACGATCTCTACCAGGGAAGATGTTTGCAAATGTGGGATATAGCGATTGCTTACGCTTCCACAACCAATGATGGCAACTCTCAGTTTTTTATCAGGTGTTGCAGCAGCAAGGCTTTCCAATGAGGAAAGTAACACAGCGGCACCGGCCATAGCAGTGCGTTGTAAAAATTGCTGACGCGTAATATTGTTGGCCATATTTTTAATTTTATAAGTTAAAAATTACTATTTACCTGTTGTAAAATATGGACTTGTAAATCCCAATTTTTTTAAACCATTTTGTATATCCGGAATATTCATAAATAATTTCCATATCAAACCGCTTCGATAATTTTCAATCATGACTACAATGGGTCCTTCATCAATGGCGAGATGAGTTTTTGCATACCAATTTTTTGTTTCACTGAAACCATCTGCAAAGCCGTATTCACCCCAGATCTTATTCCCAAGGTCGTAATAAAAATGCTTCAACGCCTGCATTGAATACTCGGGCGTATATGGAAATGATGAAAGGGCTGCTGTGGGTTGTATCACTCCAAGGTCCACCTCGGGGCAATGTGCCACATAACCTTTGTAACTATCGCCTGCCGTCAGCCCCCAGCAATTTTCTCCGTATCCTTTATATTTTTTTGGATTCTCTATGCAATAAGCCCGGTTGATCAAACTGTGATTCCGGGTTTGTTCGGCATAATCAATTGCATGATCATCTTTCAAACCATTAGGATCAATTCCCATGAATGTATATTGTTCGAAAAACAAAGGACCTCCTTTTTCAAAATTTCCCAATGGCAGTTTAATTCCATAATAGGTTTTACCATTTAACCAGCTTGCACTTTTTACCCATGAATTTTCATACAGTTCTTTTGAGATAGAATGATAAGGTGAAGAAGCGGAAATAATGTAGGTGATAAGGCATTCATCCCAACCAAAAATGGGAAAATTCATATCAAAATCATTCGAAGGGCTCCAGTGCCAGTACAATAATTTATTGTCGCCCCTGCTATGCCAGTTCCAATCGGCAACGCTCCACATTTGATCAACGCGATTTCGAAAATATTTTTCTAATGGAGCATCCCTGTTAAAATATTCTTTGGCAGTTAACAATCCCATGAACAAATAAGAGGTTTCCACCAAATCAGCACCATCATCTAATCTTCCAAATGGAATTGTTTTTCCAGTGACGCCATTCATGAAGTGAGGATAGATACCATGAAAACAATCAGCCTTAATTAAGAAGTCAACCATTTTTACAAGACGCTTTAACGCAGTATCTCTTCCTATCCACCCGCGATTCACTGCAACAATGGTGGACAAAATACCAAAACCGGTTCCGCCAATGGCGCAAGCTTCATGTCCAAATGTTCCTTTACTGAAATTGGGTTCATCATTGGCTTCGTTGATATAGTCCCAGTAATATTCCGCCTTTACCGTATTGTCTCTTTCTCTAGCCAGGCCACTCACAGGATGTGCAAAATTCCAGAAGTAACGGAAGGTTTGTTTCTGCACTACATCAAGTAAAGCAG
This sequence comes from Chitinophagales bacterium, assembly GCA_044448365.1. Taxonomy (GTDB): domain Bacteria; phylum Bacteroidota; class Bacteroidia; order Chitinophagales; family Chitinophagaceae; genus VBAU01. Next base: position 4,815 of record JBIOGV010000103.1, on the reverse strand, counting down.
AATCAGAAAGATTTTTAAAAAGGCCCACGGGAGCAATAGAGATTGGTTCCTGCTTTTTACTTTGCGCTGTCGATGAAATACCGGAAACAGCAAAAATTGTTATGAAAATGAATTGGCGAAGCATCGTTAATTTTTTAATTCTGTCAGGTTGATTTTATTGAATCATTTCTTTGACTAAATTAGTTTTATTTCTTTTTAATTACCGGATCAGAACGGTTGTACCTTTCAACGATATTTTTTTTCCCCGTTCATCATTGTATACAAGCATCCACACATACACACCGGTTGGCTGCGGTATACCATTTATTTTCCCATCCCATTTATTTGTCCAGTCCCTTGTTTCAAAAATTAACTGGCCGCTTCGATCATATACACTGAACAATAAATTAGTAGCCTTATAAGCATTCAAAGGATAGAGATAATCATTCAATCCGTCTCCATTAGGGGTAAATGCATTGGGTACCGCGATATAACAATTATCAACTACTTTAATGAGATGATAAGCCGTATCACTGCAACCCGATGCATCCGCTACGATCAGCCTTACCGAATAATTAAGATTATTGTCATTTATCAAATAGTATTGCGTGGCCGGTTTAGCGCTTGTATCAGTTTGGCCATTGCCAAAATTCCAATTCCATTTTGCTACATTTCCAATACTTACATCTCTGAATGATGCTGAATCATAGGAGCGGCAAAGATAATCTGCACCTGCAATAACTGCTTTTACAGGGACGGGGTTTTTGATCTTTACCATTACACTGGCAGAGTCAGCACAAGCATCGCCAATAGTTACTTTAACAGTATAAGCCGTAGTTACAGTTGGTGCTGCTACAGGATTACTAACAGAAGTATTGGATAAGCCTTCAGGTGGTGACCAGGAATAATTTGTACTTATACTTGCGCTTGCATTTAGCTGCACAGAGTTTCCTTTGCAAATTGAAGTATCCGCTGACACATTTAGTTTTATATCAGTGCCAATGATCCTTACATAGATACTGTCCCTGGCACGGCAACCGCCCGCCGATATGACGTCTACATAATACGTCCCGCTATCTGCCAATGTGGTACTATAAATATGTGCATAATAAACATTATCATAAAAACCATTCGGACCCATCCATTCATATGAAGCACCACCGGTGGCATTAAATTGCAGCTGGTTTCCAACACACACGGGAGAATTGCTTGTAACAGTGAAATCGGCTGGGATACCCTCCACCTGTATTTTCAAAATATTAGAAACTACCCTGCAGGAAGGATTCGAAATATTTGCTGCTTCACCAGCAGACATTCTCAGCAAAAAAGTATCGGGTGTAGAGAAAACGCGGGAATAATTTGCAAAAGTGGCACCGGGAATGTCTGACCATGTAACCCTGCTATCAATACTTTGTTGCCATTGCAGCGCTGTATTTGAATAGAATGCAGGTACACTACCGGTCATAGAAATAGTTTTATTATCCTGGTAGCAAACAGTTTTCACTAATTCAAGTCCTACAGCATCATCAAATACAATCCGGGCATCGGGACCCAGTGCGGTAAGCTGAATATCATCTAAAGCAAAAGAATAACCACAGAGAGTATAACCAGATGGATCATCCTCGATTTTTAATACGAAGCCATTCACACCTGGCGGTGGATAAAAGCTAACAGAGTAAAAATGAAATTTCGGAGTAAATGCCAGATCGTAATCATAGGGCATCAGCCCCGTATTTGAAGATTGTATCAACTGACCAGAAGTCGTTTCAACCTTAAACGTAAATCTTGGATAATGAATATTGAATGTATTGCAGTAACCGGGAATGGCAGTATTAAGTAAGTATGCTGAAAACGCATACTGGGTTCCGCTGCATAATGCTTTTTTCAATGTATCGACAAACAATATCCTGCTTTTTGAACTTGGCGTGTCGTTCACCAGCATCATGTATCCATAATCACTACCTGGGGTATTATCAATAGATCGGCCCATCCTGTTTGCAGGACATCTGTAAAGATTGTTTGTAATTGTATAAGATCCCGGGGTGGCACATGAATCAGTGGAAAAACTGAAACTTGTATTCTTTGTTGGCAAAGGTTGTCCGGGGTTTGTCCTCCCTTCTCCAAAATTTACATTGATAATAGTTCCTCCAACTCCCTGTGCTATAGCCAAACGAGGCAGAAAAATTGTCAATGCTAATAAAAAATTATAAAAGGTTATTTTAACACCACAAATAATTCCAGTCTTCATTATTGAAAATGCGGGCTTTGAAATCCAAGTTTTTTTAGCCCATTTTGAACTTCAGGACAACTCATAAATAAATTCCACAGTAACCCGCTCCGGTAATTTTCGATCATTGCTACAATGGGTCCCTGGTCAATAGCAAGATATCGTTGGGGATACCAGTTATCCGTTTCACTAAACGCATCATAGAAACCATACTTGCCCCATACTTTATCGTTCATTTCATTGTACCAGTGCCGCATTGCATTCATTGAATACTCAGGGGTATAAGGTATGGATGATAATGCCGCGGTAGGTGAAATAACTCCAAGATCCCGTTCCGGCCCTGCTGCATGAGCAGCATAACCTTTTACAGAATAACTTGCGGTAAGTCCCCAGTTATCAGATCCATACCCTTTAAATTTTTTTGGATTATCAACACACCACGAATAATTGATCAGTGCCTGGTTTTTATTTTCTTTCCAATAATCGGCATATTGATCTTTTAAACCTCTGGGATCTAAGCCCAGGTAAGAATAGTGCGCCCAGAATAAAGGTCCGCCATATTCTTTTGTACCATTATGATTCAGTGAAAGGGTATAGCCATATTTTGTAGTTCCGCCTTTTATTGCACCACTTCCTGCCCAGCCTTCATGATACACTTCTGCCGGGATCGTATGAGTGGGGGAAGAAGCCGCCAGCACGTACATAATGAGACATTCATTATAACCGGTTACCGGAAAATTCATTTCCCAATTATAATCAGGGCTCCAGTGCCAATACAAAACATTTTTACCATTACGATACCAGTCAAATTCAACTTCTTTCCATAATTTATCAATTCTGTCCGCTAAAATTTTCTCGTGTTTATTTCCATCCTTAAAATATTGGCGAACGCAAAGCAATCCCTGCAACATGTACGAAGTTTCAACGAGATCACCTCCATCATCTTTTTTTCCAAATGGTTTCACTTTACCTGTTTCACCATCGATCCAATGAGGCCAGGCTCCATGAAAACGATCTGCTTTCTCTAAAAAATTTACAATTGTATCGAGTCTCTCAAATCCCTGTTCACGTGTGATAAACCCGCGATGTATAGCAGCAAGGATCCCCATCACACCAAAACCGCTTCCGCCTGTAGCAACAATGTTCTGATCATTCTCAGGATAATTATTATCCATATGAATTCGTTCTCGACCCATTCCACTCGACGGTTCCGCCCCATTCCAGAAATATTGAAAAGTTTGTTTTTCCACAATATCAAGAAGAGCAGAATCAGAAACAATTTGCTTTGTGAAAATTATTTTATTCCTGTTTTGAGATTTGCATAAAATAAATAAACTAAAAAAAGAGATAAAGACAATAATCGTAAAGATTCCAAATTTCATGTTAAGTTATTTCAGCAGCAATATAAATTTGCCGGGCCGACCTTAAGTATTTTTTACCAAACAAACGTAGCCACCGCTCCTGCAGACAGGCTGCTTGTTACCGCCTGACCATTGAACCTGATGTTAAAGGACGATTCGGTTGTTCCATCATTTTCCACTATTAACACTTTTCTACCGGAAGGCGTTTTAAAAGCCACATTATATAAATTGGCAACTATATTACTTGCGATCCGCACAGAACCAGGAGGAACAAATTTTGATGCATGTGCAATGATGTAATAAGATTCGTTTCTATTGATGGCCCCGTTTAATGTGACAGCTCCTTTGCATTCAGAGCAGCCTCCAGGCGTATGCGGGTTGTAACCACCGTCACTCGCTAAGTTCCATTCCAAAGCCACCTTTCCCCAGTTTCTTAATGTTCCAATGATCACATTTTTCAGGTGCCATTTTAAATTGCCATCGAAACTTTCGTTCGCCCCTGTCCATTGTTCGGTGAAATAAAGATTTTTATCAGGATATGCTGCATGAACGGTTGACAATGCACTGATGTCACCGGCATATAAGTGAAAGGCTGATCCATCGACAAATGATCTTGCTGCTGCATCATTTAGAATATCGATTGGATAATCAGGCCGGTCACAATTATGATCATATACAATAATCTTAGTAGAAATGCCCGCAGACTGGAAAGCTGGGCCTAAATTATTTTTAATAAAATCAGTCTCCTGCTGAGCCGTCATCACCATGCTTGGATTGTTCCCACCATACAATGGTTCATTTTGCGGGGTAATGGCATTCACAGTAATTCCATTTACCTGCATTTGCTGAATGTATTTAACAAAATAGTGAGCATAAGCATCATAATACTGCGATTGCAAACTCCCTCCTATCGAATTTCCATTGTCCTTCATCCAAACAGGAGGACTCCATGGTGTTGCCAAAATTTTTATATTGGGGTTTATAGCAAGGATCTGTTTTAAAACAGGAATCAAATCAACGGTATCCTGTAAAAGGCTAAACTGATCAAGATTCACATCCGTTTGCCCTGATGGTACATCATCATAACTAAAAACAGAAGCATTCAGGTCTGAAGAACCAATACTTATTCTCAAATAACTAACGTCAATTGAATTGTCATTGTTACCGAATAATTCCTGTAACAAAGAAGCCTTCCCGGAAGAGCCCAGTTGATTGATCACATAAGCACTTCCCCCGGTCAATGCATAT
>JBIOGV010000102.1:0-11587 GCA_044448365.1 Chitinophagales bacterium | reverse complement strand
GCACAGGTGCAGCCGAATATCACTGATTCGCGACTTGACTTTTCCTTGCCCGATATGAAAGGGGATAGCCTTCAGTTATCGTCTATGAAGGGAAAAGTTTTCCTGCTCGATTTTTGGGCTTCATGGTGTGTTCCATGCCGGTTTTCAAATAAGAACCTGGTAAAATTATATGCAAAGTATAAAGACCAGGGTTTTGAAATTCTTGGTGTTTCTCTTGATGATGATAAAAATGCATGGAAACGGGCAGTTAATAAGGACAGGATCAACTGGCTCCAGATAAATGATTCAAAAGGCTGGGATGCCCCTTCTGCCGCAAAATGGCAGGTGGATGCAATACCGGCTTCATTTCTTATAGACAAGAGTGGAAACGTGATAGCGATCAATGCTGAAAAAAAAGAACTGGAAAATAAGATCAGGCAATTATTAGGCCTGTAATCTTATATAAAATGAAATCTGAATTTTGGGTACTTCTATATACACTCTTTGTATATACATCAACCCACGCTCAAAATAAATTCTCTTCAAAAGACAGTACACTAACGTTTAAGGTGTATGGTAATTGCCAGATGTGCAAAGACCGCATTGAAGCGGCTTCGAAGGGAAAGGGCGTGAAATCGGCTATCTGGAGCATCGAATCGAAAATCCTTACTCTCAATTATGATCCTTCTTTAACTTCAGTTGAAAAAATTGATCAACGCATTGTTGATGCAGGGCATGATACACAATTTAAAACAGCGAAGGATTTTGTTTATGATCAATTACCGGAATGCTGTCATTACCGTGAGAAAAAACGAGAAAATTCCAATGATACAATAAATGAAGCCGGAAAAACTTTATCCAAAACCGATATTGTCACCGGCGTAGTCTTAGAATCGGATCACAAGGGAAACTTTCATCCTTTGCCGGGAGCCAGTGTGGTCTGGCTGGGAAGCGGAAGGGGAGTCGTAACCGATGAAAATGGAATTTTTAAAATTTATACTGACAGTACGATCCAGCGTTTGGCAATAAGTTATACAGGCTATGAAACCGATACTATTGCCGTGCATCCTAAACAAGATCTAAGGATCATACTGGCATCAGGCAAGCACTTACAGGAAGTTAAAGTAACAACAAAGCTTCGGGCTTCTTATATTTCCCTGTTGAATCCGATCAGGACACAGGTAATGACGGATAAAGAATTATTCAAAGCGGCTTGTTGTAATCTCAGTGAAAGCTTTGAAACAAATCCATCTGTTGATGTTTCCTATAATGACGCCGTTACAGGTTCCAAACAGATCCAGTTATTAGGCCTTTCGGGAAATTATACTCAATTGACCGTGGAAAATTTGCCGGGACCCCGGGGAATTGCCACTCCTCTCGGCTTAAATTCAATTGCAGGATCGTGGGTTGAATCCATTCAGCTTACAAAAGGGATCGGGTCGGTGGCTAATGGCTATGAAAGCATCGCCGGGCAAATTAATATCGAATTAAAAAAACCTGAAACTGCAGAAAGACTTTTTGTAAATGCCTATGTAAACGACCAGGGCAAAACAGATCTCAACTTGAATCTTGCACAGAAATTGGGAAGGAAATGGTCAACAGGAGTTTTGGTGCATGATGATTTTTTGAATAATCAAAAACTGGATTTTAATAAAGATGGCTTCCGTGATCTGCCAACCGGTAATTTATTCAGCGCGATCAATCGCTGGAAGTTTGATAATGGCAAAGGCTGGCTGATGCAATTCGGAATAAAAACGTTGAATGATGCAAGAACAGGTGGAGAAACCAACTATAATTCGTCAAAAGATAAGTTTACGACTAATCACTATGGGCTTGGAATAAATACCGACCGGTATGAAGAATTCGCAAAAATTGGTTACGTGTTTCCCCGGAAAAAATATAAAAGTTTTGGATGGCAGTTGGCTTCATTTCAGCACCGGCAGGATTCCTATTTTGGATTAACTACTTACAATGCTAAGCAAAATAATTTTTATTCCAATTTCATTTATCAGTCCATCATAGGAACCACTGCTAATAAATTCAGGACAGGATTGAGTTTTGTTTATGACCAGTACAAGGAAAATTTCAGGAATGAAAATTATAACAGGAATGAGATCGTGCCCGGCGCTTTTTTTGAATATACGTATACTCATTCGGAAACCTTCAGCGCTGTGGCGGGATTGCGGATAGATCACAATAACCTGTTTGGTTTTTTCATAACACCAAGATTGCATTTGCGCTATGAACCTGTAAAAGGAACTACTATTCGCTTAAGCGGAGGACGGGGAGAGAGGACTGCAAATATTTTTGCAGAGAATTTAGGTGTATTGATAAGTTCGAGACAGGTTAATGTCCTGGGTACGGTTACTGGAAAAGCCTATGGTTTGGATCCTGAAATTGCCTGGAACGAAGGAATAAGCATTGATCAAAAATTCAAATTGTTTAACCGTGCGGGATCAATTGCTGCCGATTTTTTCAGAACCGATTTTCAAAACCAGGTAGTTGTTGATGTTGACAAGAGTGCAAGAGAAGTAAATTTTTATAATCTTGCCGGGCGATCTTATTCAAACAGTTTCCAGTTTGAAGTGAATCAGGAAATAGTAACTAAGCTTGATATCCGGTTAGCCTATCGTTTATTCGATGTAAAAACAACTTATCATGGCGACCTGCTTGAACGACCGCTGGTGGCTAAACACCGGGCATTTGCCAATCTTGCCTATGAACTAAAAGGTTGGAAATTTGACTACACCATTACTTATAATGGAACAAAAAGAATTCCTTTTACAAGGGATAACCCGGTTCAGTACCAACTGTCTGAAAGATCTCCATCCTATATTTTGATGAATGCACAAATAACTAAAACTTTAGGCAAGAAACATCCATTGGATATTTATTTGGGAAGTGAAAATCTTACAAACTATTATCAGAAAAATCCGGTGCTTGCTTCCGATCAGCCATTTGGTCCTTATTTCGATGCTTCATTAGTGTGGGGGCCAATATCGGGAAGAATGTTTTATACAGGGTTGAGATATTGGATTAAGTAGGCAATAAAAAGTGCGGGGAACAATTGTTTTTTACGTTGATATTGCAAATGCAGGAAACTTTAATTACCTTGGAGACTACATTTTTTTCAATCCCCTTTCGAAATTTGATTCCCAAATTTCTTATCCAATATCCTCAGTAAAAAAATATGAAAGTCGCCATACCCTTTAAGTATTTGAGAAGATCGTTTATTGTTTATTAGTCTGAACATGAAAAAAATCATTGTTGCTGTATTGGCTATACTTTATCTAACCACTTCGATGGGTTTCACCCTGCATATTCACTACTGTATGGGTAAATTTATTGACTGGGACTTAAGGCATAATTCATCTTCGATATGCAACAATTGCAGGATGAAAAAAGCTGATAAACCGGGTGGCAATGGCTGTTGCCATGATGAGTTTAAACATGTAAAGAACAATCAGGATCAAAGGCTTTCTGAAAACTTTGTACAATTAAATCCAACACAAAATGAAATAACACAGGTTGTGCTTGCTGATTACGCAATTTCTCTGCCTTTCCTTTTGTCACAGGAGAATTTTAAAGTAAACGCACCACCACGAAGTTGTAATTCTTCCATTCATATTATTAACTGCGTTTTCCGTATTTGATTATTTTTTGCAAAGCTTGTCCCCCTGCGGGAAGCAATTTTTCAAACAATAAATATCCCGGTTCATTAGTTGGTCTCAATAAAATTGTCCAGTACAGTAATTGAACATTTTTAATGATGGTCTGTAAAAAATAAAACACCTGTTAGGCGATGAGAATAATTATTCCCGATAAAGCACTGCTTAAGAAAACCGCAGATGTGGATTATTTTTATTGGAACTATAAATTTCCTATTAAGTATATTCAACTCTACAGGTTTAAAAAAATAATAAGTTTATTGAACGGACAAAACTACCCATCCTTGCTTGAAGTCGGAACGGGAAGCGGCATATTTCTTCCTGAATTATCTAAACATTGTGATAGCATTTATGCCTGTGATATTCATTCTGACTTCGATAATATTGATTCGCTCTGCAAGCATTATAAAATCACCAATTACCACGTTAGCACCCAAAATATAGAAAGCACAGATTATCCTGACGAATATTTTGACGCTATTGTGGCTGTAAGCGTTTTGGAGTTCGTCTCCGATATCCCAAAAGCATTGACAGAAATAAACCGAATTTTAAAAAAAGACGGTGTGTTTATTACTATATGTCCTATGGAAAGTAGATTGCTTGATTTTTTTCTCTCATTTTACACTCCCAAAAAGCCCAGGACAGAATTTGGAAATGCAAGGCAAAAAGTTTCTCAATTGCTGGAAGAAAATTTTCTGGTAGCCAAAAAAGGGTATCTGATTCCAATCATCGGGAGATTCTTTCCGGTATATACACATTACAGGCTGAAGAAGAAATAATTTTTATCTTCGCTTAGGGCACTATTGGTTAGAATTTATGAACCAAATAAAATTCACAATCGGGACGCCACCCGCTTCCTGGAACCTTTAACGCCAAAGGTTTTGTTTGTATCTTAGAACAGTGAAGATATTCTCCAAAAACTTTTTTTTGGTTGCAGTATTCGCCAACCTTTGTTTTTATTCGCCAAAAGAAAAGAAACCCGACAAACCATTCACCAGTCATATTTTTTTACAATTTAATACCGTTGTTGGCCCCAGGCAATTCTTCTTGGGTAGTACTTATATAAATTCGTTTGGAGAAAGCTTTAGCATTTCAAAATTTAAGTATTATGTCAGCAATATTGAATTTGGAAATCCCGTTTCCGGTGCTAAAGAATTCATTCCCGGGAGTTATTATTTGATAAACGAATCAGATTCCGTGTCAAGAAAAATTTCTATTGATATTACCGGGAGTAGTTATACAACAGTTTCATTTTTATTGGGAGTAGACAGTTTAAAAAATGTAAGTGGCGCACAGGGCGGAGCCTTGGATCCGGTTAATGATATGTTCTGGACATGGAACACGGGTTATGTAATGGCAAAATTAGAAGGCAATTCGCCGTTCTCGAGGCAAATTCATCATGCGATTGAATATCATGTTGGCGGGTTTAAAGGAGAGAATAGTGTATTACAAAAAATTGATCTTGTCATTCCGGCCGAAAACAGTTTACCAGTGAAAAGAAATTTGAAGATGATCATTGATGTGGATCTTATTCAATGGTTCAAAGGGATGCACGATCTGCCCATTTCAGGAAACGCTGCTTGCACATCGCCTGGTCAATTGGCAAAACAATTTTCAGAAAATTACAGAGCCATGTTTAAAGTTCAATCCGTTACCTCTGAAGAATAAAATTGTATGAAAAAAACCCGGTTCACCATACTACTCATTATTACGGTTGTGGTATCACTACAGTTTATACAATCTTTTTCTGTCAAAACGATTACCCCATTAAAACAGGAAATTCCTGAAGGATTTCCGCCTCCTCATTATACTTTTAAAGATAACCCACTTACCAAAGAAGGATTTGAATTGGGAAGAAAATTATTTTATGATGGGCGATTGTCAAAGGATGGAAATTTTCCCTGTGCATCCTGCCATCAGCAGTTTGCGGCTTTCTCTACTTTTCAGCATGATCTTAGCCACGGGTTTAATAACAGTTTCACCACGCGAAATGCACCGGCGTTATTCAATCTTGCATGGCAAAAAGAATTTCATCTGGATGGAAGCATTAACCATATTGAAGTGCAGCCATTGGCTCCGATCACAGCTCCGAATGAAATGGCGGAGAATATTAGCAATGTCGTGAATAAATTAAGACAGGATCCTGTTTATAATAAAATGTTCAAAGAGGCTTTCGGAGATGAAAAAGTAACGGGCCAGAGAATTCTAAAAGCATTGGCCCAGTTCATTTGCAGCATTGTTTCTGCCGGTTCGAAATATGATCGTGTAAAAAAAGGAAAGGCAGTCTTTATTCCATTTGAGCAGAGAGGCTATGATCTGTTTAAAACCAAATGTGCCAGCTGTCATCCGGAACCTTTGTTTACTGATTTATCTTATCGGAATATTGGCCTGCCCGTAGATACGTTCTTAAATGATTATGGAAGGATGAGAATTACCAATAACAAAGCCGATTCATTGAAGTTCAAAGTACCTTCTTTGCGCAATGTAGAACTTTCTGCACCATACATGCACGACGGGCGATTTTGGTTTTTGTCTCAGGCAATTAATCATTATCGCAGGGGAATTCAAAAAAGCACCACTCTCGATCCATCACTTGCAAATGGAATAGCTCTCACAGATATTGAAGTGACTTATCTCGTATCTTTCCTGAGAACACTTACGGATTCCACGCTGATAAATAATCCAAGATTTGCCCCGCCGCCACAATAAATTTTGGTCTTTAAAGTTTATGAAATAAAATTTATTGCTTATTTAACTAAGCATTCTATAGGAATATTATTTTTCAATATATATATTTGCGGCGCTTGAAAAACCTGTTCGCTTTCATATTATTATTGGCTCACGTCAACTTTTCTATGTTCATCGCCCAGCTTGATGAGGTGGATGCCTATGACAGGAGTGGGCAGCAAAAGGAAGATGTGAATAGCCTTGTTCAGTTTATAGCCGAGGCATTTCATATAAAACACAAACCGCTGAAAGATAGTGATGATGATAATGCCCGCTATTTCCATGCATCAAAGTTTGATGAATACAACTTTTCCCAGTTAGGTCTTATAAAGAAAGAATATTTTGAAACAGGTAAAATGAAGTTTCCTCCCTATTTTGAAAAACTAACTACTTTGATATTTATTGATATGCAGGGACCTCCTCCCAAAGCGTAGCCTTTCTTTTGCTTTCGTTTTAATGTTTGTTGCTTGCCGGCTAACCCATGGCATCATTCAACAATAAAACATACTTTATTATTTCATCAATAAACCAAAATGAAAAACAAGATTCGGGCATTATCCTGTTTATTTATACTAGTTATGTGCTGTACAGGCATTAATGTTTATGCACAGGATTCGTTGCGGATTACTCTGAACGAAGCGGAAAGTCAATTCCTTCAAAAAAATTTTTTACTTCTTGCTGCAAAATACAGGGTAAGTGAGTCAGATGCAGCTATTATCCAGGCAAAGCTTTATCCCAATCCGAATATATCCTTGAACCAGGGGGTTTATAACCGGGACACAAAGAAATGGTTTGATCTGTCATCCACCGGGGAAACGGCTGTTTCATTACAACAGGTGATTGTTCTTGCTGGAAAACGAAATAAGCAAATTGACCTGGCAAAACTCAATTCACAGATATCCCTTTATCAATTCTATGACCTGGTTCGAACACTTCGTTATGAATTGCGCAGTTTGTTTTACGGTTTGTATTTTTTAAATGAACCCATTGCCGTATATAACAAAGAAATAGAATCGCTGAAGATATTGATCGATACCTACTCGGCCCAATATAACAAAGGCAATATTGCATTCAAGGACCTTGCACGCCTGCAGGCCCTGCAGTTCAGTTTACAAAATGAACGATTTGACCTGTTAAAACAGGCTACAGAAGAACAGACGGATATGGGTTTGCTGGTTGGCGATACTTTATCAAGACCAATAAAACCTGTTGCAGATACCAATTTCATTGATCACATCAATATAAGCGGGCTCAGTTTTGAGCAATTGCTTGATTCAGCAATGATCAACAGGTATGATCTGAAAGCTGCAAATACACAGGTTCAGCTCAATCAAACAAATCTCGCTTTGCAAAGATCCTTGCGTATTCCCGATCTTACTGTCGGGGCGAATTACGACAAGGCAGGAAGTTATGTTCGGAATTTTAATGCCCTTTCACTGGCTATTGACCTGCCTTTCTGGAATCGCAACCAGGGTAATATAAAAATGGCCCAATCGCAGATAGAAGAGAGCAGGCAACTGCAATCACAGGCCGAACTACAGGTAAAAGCAGATATCAGTAAAGCATACCAGCAAATACTTGAAACCGATAAACTATATAAAACCGTTTCACTGCAATTCACATCGGATTATGAAAAACTTCTTGACGGAATAATAAAGGGTTACGGGAATCATACGATCAGTTTGCTTGAATTTATTGACTATTACGAGACATACAAGAATTCAAAATTGGAGTTCAACCGTTTACAAAACAATCGCATGGATGCCCTGGAGAACCTGAATCTTGCAACAGGCACAATCATTTTAAAATAATTCATTCAGTATGAAATACTTTTTTTTCTTTTTTATTTTGACAGGAATGGCAGCATTGCTCTCATGTGGTGCAAAGACCAATAAATCAAATGATGATGCACAGGGCTTTTGCATCCCCGATTCACTCATGAAGAATATCACAATGGATACTGTCAAATCAGAGTATGTAATGAGTAATTTGAATCTTTCGGGCAGGATCACCTTTAATGAAGATAATGTGGTTAAAGTTTTTCCGCAGGTAGGCGGGCATGTAGCGGATGTAAAAGTGTCATTGGGTGATTATGTGCAAAAAGGACAACTACTTGCAACAGTACGGAGTTCGGATATGGCAAACTATTATAACGATTATAAGTCTGCTCAATCGGAGCTTGCCATTGCGAAAAAAACCCTGGAAGTAACTGCTGATATGCGCAATAGCGGTGTAAGCTCTGAAAAAGATTATCTCACTGCACAAAGTGAATACAATAAGGCGCTCGCGCAGTTCAATAAAGTAAATGAGGTTTTTAAAATTTACGGGGGAAACCTGCAGGAAAAAGATTCCATCGGTTCAAGTTACCTGGTAAAAGCTCCCATCAGCGGGTTTATTGTTGATAAAAATATAAACACAGGAATGGAATTGCGTGCTGATGATGCGAATAACCTTTTTACGATCTCTGATCTGAAAGAAGTATGGGCTACAGCAAATGTGTATGAAACAGATATTTCAAAAATTAAACTGGGGAACGATGCTGAAATATCCACGTTGAGTTATCCTGATAAAAAATTCTCGGGAAAAGTAGAGCGCATCTCGAATATTTTAAATCCGGAGACAAACGTGATGTCTGTAAAGATCCGCCTCGACAACCCCGATTATACATTAAAGCCCGGCATGTTTGCAAATATTTCTATTCTTTTTCCCGGAACTGAAAAAAAATTGGTGCTCCCTTCAAGATCTGTTTTGTTTGATGACAACAGGAATTATGTTGTGTCATTCAAAAAGCAATGCGATGTGAATATGCAGCCCATCAATGTCTACAAACAAGTGGGCGACAAAACATATATAGCAGATGATTCTCTGCATGAGGGCGACCGGGTTATTGCCAGGAATAATTTATTTGTTTTTACTGCCTTAAAAAAGATGTGATCAGTTTTGGAATAACAGGTATTTCTTTTTCGATTCTTTAAATATGAATTTTCAAATTAATTGGAATGAATAATCTTGTAAAAAATATTATCACCTTTTCACTGCGTCATAAGCTCTTTACTTTTTTTATGACGGCCGGGCTCGCGGTGATCGGGATATTTTGTTTTATAAAAACACCCATCGTAGCCTTTCCTGATTTCACAAATACACAAATCCGCATCATCACCCGCTGGCCGGGAAGAAGCGCACAGGAAGTGGAACGTTTTGTAACCATACCAGTTGAAATAACCATGAACAGCGTTCAGCGAAAGATCAATCTGCGTTCTCAATCCATGTTTGGCCTTTCCGTTGTTACACTCGTTTTTGAGGACGATGTGGATGATTCATATGCACGACAGCAAATAACAGCTCTGCTGCCCAATATTCAGATTCCAGAAGGCGCTGATGAGGAATTGACTCCCCCCACAGGCCCGACGGATGAAATATTCAGATACACCCTGCATTCATCTATACGAACTCCCGCTGAGTTGCGGACAATGCAGGATTGGGTTATAGACCGCAACCTGCGGACCGTTCCGGGTGTAGCCGATGTGGTTGCATTCGGGGGTCCTGTAAAAACCTATGAAGTAAGCGTAAATCCAAATCTTCTTGCACAATATGATCTTACAGCACTGGATGTATATGACGCCATCAGCAAAAGTAATGTGAATGTAGGCGGTGATGTAATCGAAAAATCCTCACAGGCATTTGTGGTTCGCGGAATCGGGCTGCTGGGTACTATTGACGATATAAAAAGCATTATCATAAAAGACGAAAAAGGTACTCCGGTACTAGTTAGAAATGTGGCAGAAGTATATGAATCAAACAATCCACGGCTTGGTATCGTGGCAAGAGGAAATGAACCCGATGTTGTGGAAGGTATTGTCCTGATGCGAAAAGGAATTGACCCCGGGCCCGTGCTAAAAGCTCTTGAAGAAAAAGTCAAAGAACTGGATGAGAAAATTCTTCCATCAGACGTAAACATCCGCACAGTTTATGACAGGCAAAACCTGATCGACTTTTGCCTTCATACCGTCTTTCATAATGTTCTGGAAGGGATCTTTTTGGTAACTCTTATTGTGTTTTTGTTTATGCGTGACTGGCGGGCAACATTGATCGTTTCCCTTATCATTCCTCTTTCGCTTCTGTTTTCATTTATTATGCTCTATCTGAAAGGCATGTTTGCAAATCTTATTTCAATTGGGGCAATTGATTTTGGGATCCTGATCGATGGAGCGGTTGTAATGGTCGAGGGGGTCTTTGTGGCCTTGGGTTATTATGCTGCCGAAATCGGGATGGAAAAATTTAATAAAGTAGCCAAGTTGGGGCTGATCAGGCGCACCGGCGTTGATATGGGTAAGGCAGTCTTCTTTTCAAAACTGATCATCATAACGGCGCTGATCCCTATTTTCTCATTTGAAAAGGTTGAAGGGAAGTTATTTTCTCCCCTCGCATATACTTTGGGGTTTGCTTTGCTTGGAGCATTGTTTTTCACCCTCACATTTGTGCCTGCATTATCGCACAGGCTCATGCATAAAAATGTGAAAGAAAAACATAATCCTCTTGTTGCCGGAATGATAAAATATTATGAGAGAACTTTTGACTGGGTAATGAGAAATAAGAAATTGAGTCTTGGCGTGGCAGGCGTTCTGGTAATATTGACTTTTGCGTCAGCAAAATTTCTCGGAACGGAATTTATCCCACATCTTGATGAAGGAGCACTATGGGCGGAAGGAGACGCACCCATGAGCATTTCTCTTTCTCAATCAAAAGCGCTTGCTGATAGTATGCGCTATGACCTGCTGGAATTTCCCGAAGTGAAGGAGGTGGTTTCACAGATCGGCCGACCTGATGATGGTACAGATGCAAAAGGTTTTTTTGCTATTGAATGTTTGGTGGATCTGTATCCTAAAGAACAATGGAAATCGCGTATTTCAAAGAATGATCTGATAAAGCAAATGGAAGACAAACTGGAGTCAAAGTATGTTGGAACGATCTGGAGTTTTTCACAACCCATTATTGATAATGTGAATGAAGCTATTGCCGGTATTGATGTGAACCAGGCGGTGAAAGTATTTGGTGAAAACCTGGATAGTATTTCGAGCATATCGCGGCAGGTTTATCAGGAACTGAAGGCCGTTCCCGGTATGACGGATGTGGGCATTGTAAAAAATTTGGGCCAGCCTGAATTGCAGATACAGCTCGATATGCAAAAAATGGCTTTGTATGGAATTACTGCG
>JBIOGV010000101.1:0-11662 GCA_044448365.1 Chitinophagales bacterium | reverse complement strand
CCTCTACCCGTCGTGGGATGGCTGCATTCAATAACAATCGTTTTACTACATATCCCTTAAGCGATTCGGCTATGCTGGATTATGTTACAACGATTACTTACATTAAAGGTATAGGGCTTATTGCACCCACTTCGTTCGGCATTTACCAATTCGAAAAGGACCATTGGCAAAAAATAAAATGTTGCCCGGGACTTGAAAACAATTCATGTCACCAGGTGATCGAAGCAAAAGAAGGGATCTATTTTAATTATGGAGATCGTTTAATACTAAAAAAGGGTTCCGACTATGAATTACTTGGAGCACGTGTGGGCAGGAGCGGTCCTTATTTCAGAGGTATCCGATCCTTTAATGATACTACGTACCTGGCAACGGAAGATGGGCTTTTCCAGATCGATGGTCAGCGGCAAATACCGATTTTTGAACGATCACTGCATGATAAAATCATTTATGCATTTTATAAAGACTCAAAGAACCGTTTCTGGGTTTGTACAGAACAGGATGGAATAATGATCGCAGAGCCTGGTAACACTAAAGAATTCAACTGGCGCATCCCGGTAACGCAGAATCTTGTCTCAGGTTTTTTTGAAGACAAATCGGGTAACTTCTGGATGGCGGGCATTGATGGACTTGGATTGATCAACGAAAAAAAAATATCCCGATTTACGAATCACGTTGCCGAAGTGAATACTATCCTGGAAACCCCGGATAAAAAAAATATCCTGGCCCATAGTCGCTCGGCTGGTTTCTTGAATTTTACGGGTAATGATTTTAAAATATCGCCTTTTATATTTCCGTCTATTCCTGGTTATGATAAAAAGGAGGATCTTATAGACTTTTACTGTTTTGATGATAAAAACAGGTTATGGCTTTCCACCCGTCTTGAGAAACTTTTTTGCCTGGAAAAAGGAATTATAAGAAATTACTCTTTCCTTGCCGGTCATACGCTCAACATATATGCTGTTGACTACAATTTCAGGAAAAGAAGATTAAGTATTGCTGCAGATACACTGAAAGTTGGTGATGAAAAGTTTCAGCAAGATTTTATTTCCGCAAACACACGCCACTCTATTCCGCACCCAATAGTGATCCATTCTTTCGCCAATGGATTGCAGGTCGTCACTACCCGTTTCGATGGCTCCTTCCTGGTTGATGAAAAAGATAATGCAATACCTGTTAATAAAGAATTGGAAGTTTCAAAAGCCGTTTATGCTTATCGTTTTCTTGATGAGCCTGGAGGAAAATTCTGGATATATAATAATGGTACAGGCATCAGCCGCTATCACTGGAATTCTCATAGCCTGCCTCAAAAAGATCTTGAGATCACCACTTCAAATGGTTTGCCCAATAATATCGTAAATAGCATCTGTATTGATAAATATAACAGAGTCTGGGCGGTTACTCCTTCAGGCGTATTATTGATCAGGTTGGACAGCACGGGTAACAATCAGCATTCAATTTACAACATCAGTTATCCGCTTGAAATTGATTTGGACAATCTTGAATACGCCGAATTGCTTAGTGCATCAGACGGAAGCGTTTGGCTAAGCAAGCCGTCAGAAATATATCGTTTTGATCCTGGCAATATTTTTTTGAAATCTTCCATTCCGTCTGCCAGTATTGAAAGTATCCGCGTGTTTTCTTCTTCAGGTAAAATTCTTGATAAATTCAAATCGCTGCAGCATTTCTGGATCGAACCCACACGGCCCAGTCTTTCCTATAATGAAAATAATCTGCAGATCAATTTCATTGGGATTAGTTTTGAGAATTACCAGGGGCTCCAATATTCTTTCAAGTTAAATGGTCTTGACAGCAATTGGAGCCAGCCTGAACGCAATACCTCTGTCACCTATGTAAAACTTTCACCGGGTCATTATACTTTTTATATAAGAGCAAAAAATACGGCCAGTGACTGGAGTGCTCCAGCCTCCTTTTCCTTTTTTATTAAAACCCCCTTCTGGGAAACCTGGTGGTTCAGGTTAATGGTGATCGTAGCTGCTTCAGGGCTTATTGTTTTTATTTTCCGTTACCGCCTGAAGCAATTGAAAACGAGATCTGAAATGCAGAACCAGATACGTGAAATGGAAATGAAAGCGCTCAAAGCGCAGATGAATCCGCATTTCATTCACAATGCATTGAACTCTATACAATCGCTTATAATAAATAACCGAAGCAGTGAGGCGAGTCATTATATCAGCAAGTTTGCAAAGTTGTTGCGGCAGGTGTTGGAAAATGCAGATAAAAATCTTATTTCATTGGACAAAGAACTTTACTCTCTGCAGTTATATGTGGACCTGGAAAAATTGCGCATGAACATGGATGTTGATTATAGTGAGCAGGTTGAGGAAAATATTCTTACGTCTGAAATTAAAATACCTCCGCTGATCCTTCAGCCGTTTGTGGAAAATGCCTTGTGGCATGGATTAAGTTATAAAGAAGGAAATAAAAAAATTGTAGTTTCTATTACGGAAAAAGACGACTGGATCATTTGTGAGATAACGGATAATGGCATTGGCCGTAAAAAAGCTGCAGAATCACTCAAACCTTTTCCCGAAGGAAGTTTTTCAAAAGCAGTAAATATTACGAATCGACGACTGTCAGATTTTAACCAGTCGCCCAATAAAGAACCTATCAGTTTTATTGATCTCGAAGAAAATGGTAAGGTTACAGGCACAACAGTAATTGTCAGGATCAGATCCTCTTTCCAGATCAAATCCTCATAGCCCCGGTAAATCGCTCCTGCATTTCATCACTCCCCCGCAGCATTTCAATAAACGGGGAAAAAAGGTCCTTTTTGTCTAACTAAGTTTAATAAAAATCAGGATGGCTTTTATTGCGGGTATATTTGCCGTCTGCTTTATTTCTGTCATTGCAATGAGCTGGAAAGAAATAACCCTGCTATTTCGGAAAAAAAAAGATCAGTAACTCAAGCTATTTATTTTGATTATGAAAAGAATATGCCTGATTCTACTTTGTGTATATGCAAATAATGCAATGAGAAAAAGATATAAATATTATCCCGGCAGATTTTTTTACAGCACTAAATTTTTAAAATTATATATCAAAATTCAAAGGAGGTTTTTTATGAGAAAAAAATTGTTGTTGTCATTGGGAATTGTTACAATTATCAGCATCTTTATTGGATCATGCAGGAAAGATCTGCCTGCATTTTGCAATTGCAATCAAAAGGATCTTGTTACATCAGTTTCGGTTTATGCTTCAGGGCTGAATAATCCAAGGGGTCTGAAATTTGGGCCTGATGGAAATTTATATGTAGCCGAAGGTGGGATTGGTGGTACAAATTCGAGTACCGGCTGCGACCAGGTGGTGCCTCCTGTTGGGCCTTACACCGGGAGCAATACAGGCGCCCGAATTGTAAAGATCAATCACAACGGAGAATTGTTCGTTGCTGCTGACAATCTTCCTTCCAGTCAAACTGCTCCAACACAAGGTAGTCTCGTGAGTGGCGTCGGTGATGTTGCATTCATTGGTCATACCCTTTATGGAGTCCTTTCCGGGGCAGGCTGTTCGCACGGAGTAGAATCAGTCCCGAATGGAATCATTAAAGTACATTCAGATAAGACATGGGAATTGCTTGCAGATCTTAGCTCATTTCAAAAGGCGCACCCTGTTAAGAATCCTGAACCTGACGATTTCGAGCCGGATGGCACCTGGTATAGCATGATCACAGTGGAAGGAAATCTGTTTGCACTCGAACCTAATCATGGAGAATTAGTAAAAATAAATTCAAAAGGAAACATTAGCAGAATTGCCGACATTTCTGCCTCACAAGGTCATATTGTTCCGACAGCCATGGTATTTCATGACGGAAATTTTTATGTTGGCAATCTTGCTCCATTTCCGATCACCGGAAATTCAAATGTCTACAAAATCACTCCTTCGGGAAACGTAAGTGTTGTTGCCACTGGCTTTAATGCAATACTGGGTATTGCTTTTGACAAAGCAGGTGGTATGTATGTTCTTGAAAATACCACCGGCAATCCTTTTCCTACTCCCGGAACAGGTGATGTAATAAGAATAGATCCTTCGGGCTCAAGACAGGCCATTGTAACGGGGCTTAACCTTCCAACCGCAATGACGTTCGGGCCTGATGAAAAATTATATATCTCCAACTGGGGTTTTGGTCCGCCGGCAATTGGTGGTGGCGAAATATTGCAGGTGAGCATCACTTGTTCGAACCACCAGTCTGCAAAAAATCAATGAGCTTTTTCAGTGTAACGTCAAGCAAAGGGAGGCCACATGGCCTCTTTTTGTTGTGTTACATTTTTAAACGTATCGTCATTCTATTCTGCATCTTTGTATTTCATTGAAACGAATCGGCCTCATATCGGACACTCATGGTTATTTGGACGAAAATGTATACACGCATTTTAAAAGATGTGACGAGATCTGGCATGCGGGGGATTTTGGAAGTATTGAACTTGCAAGGCATCTGGCCGCTCAAAGCGGCCTGATGCTTAGAGGAGTTTATGGAAATATTGACGGACAAGATGTACGCAGTGAATTCCCGGAACAATTAATTTTTATGTGTGAAGATGTGAAGGTGATGATAAGACATATTGGTGGCTATCCTCCAAAGTATAATCCTGAAACAAAAAAAGAATTACTGATCCATAAACCACAACTTTTCATCAGCGGTCATTCGCACATCTTAAAAA
Source organism: Chitinophagales bacterium (assembly GCA_044448365.1). Taxonomy (GTDB): domain Bacteria; phylum Bacteroidota; class Bacteroidia; order Chitinophagales; family Chitinophagaceae; genus VBAU01. Next base: position 6,986 of record JBIOGV010000101.1, on the reverse strand, counting down.
TTATTTATGATCACGATCTGCAATGCCTTCACATGAATCCTGGTGCCGCAGGTAAACAAGGCTGGCAGAAAATGAGAACCATTATTCGCTTTGTCATTGATGGAAAGGAAATTAAAAATTGCGAAGTGATTGAATTAGGAAAAAAATAATTCAGCCCAGGTCGCGGCAGCTATCGGGATAAATCGTTGGCTGAATACAGGATTACGCGGGTTGTTGCTGTGTCATCATTTCATCCATTGCCTTCTTCATTTCTTCTTCGGATACATCTTTGATATGAGTAGAAATGATCCAGATATAACCAAAAGGATCTTCGATCCGTCCGCTCCGGTCGCCATAAAATTGATCGGAGGCGGGAATTAAAAGTTTGGCTCCATTATCTGTTGCTTTGTTGATCACGGAATCGACATCAGGAACATACACACAAAGATTAATGGAATTTCCATTTAATGTTTTTGGACTCTTATTATATTGAGGATTTTCTTCAGCCAGCATTACTACTGAATCGCCAAATATTATTTCAGCATGAGCTACGGTTCCGTCGGGCATGTCAAACCGCATTTTTTCTTTGGCTCCCAAATTATTTACATACCACTTGATAGCAGCATCCGCACCTTTGAACGCCAGCGCCGGGCTTACGGCATTGTACCCGTCCGGTATATAAGAGATTTTGTTCATGATTAAGGATTTAAGAGGTGATCAAAAAAATAAATTTCCGCAATTTTCTTGCCAGTAAACCTCCTTTACTATTTTTAAAACTTTAATTTTCCCAGCAACTCTTTTGATAAAGCGGCCTTTGGAATTACCACGCTGATGGTATTGATGGCAAAATATGCTTCGGAAACATTTATATATCCATCATAGGGGCCAACTTTTCCCCAGGAATTTTTTACAACAAAAAATGTTTTTCCGTCTTTTGACTTTTCGATTCCTGTTATATGCATCAGGTGATCATCCTGTGTAGTTAAATTTTCATACAGCTGCTGACGAATCGCAGCATCATATGGAGCTTCTTTTACATCAGGATTGATCTGATCTTTTGTGTAAGATGTGCTGTTATCAAGATTCAACGCCAATCCCAGACCCTGCATGAAGCCTTTATTGCTGACGTCAGCATCCCATGCTACGGTGTAACCTTTGTCCACGGCATCTTTTACAACCTTAAGCAATTCATTTAAAGGCAAATTGTAAAATGAACCATTGGCATAATTGTCCGGCACCTGTAAAATGAATGGTTGGTAATAGGGTTGATGAGAGAACGAGGTCAGGCTTACATAATCATCCGCATTAAAATGCAAAACCTCTTTGGCAAAGGAAGCAGGAGTAAAAGTTTTACCGTCGTAAGAAAATTCTTTTGGCGGCATTCCTAAATTATTATCAAGGATTTTTATATACCCATCCAGCCAGTTATTTGATATAGGTTGTTTTTTTAAAACGCTATCAAGATAATGCTGCAGTTCATTAAAAAGCTTTTGATGGTTATAGTATTTTTCTCCATGAAGCAGGCCCGTATATTCATTCAAAGGCAAAGCACCATAGGTTTCCACTGCATGAATTTCATCATGGCCCAACCCTCCTTCACCAAACTGTGTCTTACCCTGGCGGAGAATATAGTTCTTTGCCTTTTCGATATACATATTCCGAACGGTAAACATTTCGCTCAGATCGATATCCTTATTATCCTTCCTGATCTCTTCACTTTCAACAAGAGAAGTGGTAGCAAAACACCAGCAGGTGCCGGTCATAGCCTGGTTTTTAACCGAAGTAGCTTTTAAAGTCTTGATGTCAAGGAACTCAGGAGTTTTTATCGGTGCGGATGTTTGAGCAAATAAAACAGTTACAATGAATAAAAAATGAATGGCAAAAACAAATCGTTTCATAATTGAGATTATAGATTTAATAATTGAGTTTCACAATAAATTTATCTGTTTCTGAAATATCAAGAGCCGATGCAGCAGCATTGCTGATACGAATATTCAATCCCTGGTTTTCTTTCAGATCGGTCATTTCACCAAGCAATTTGGCATATATGATTTTGTTGTTGGAAGGATTTGTAATTCTCACGATCGTACCCGGCTCCGCACCTCTCATCAGCAAATAATATTTGGCATTCGACCAGCCGCTCGAGGTTTTGAATACACCTGATGTTACCGTTTGTTCTTTTGTTATGGGTTGCTGTCTTACCTGTTGTTCAAATGAAGATTTGAAGTATCCTTGTTCCAGTGTGGCGTTTTTCAATTCTTCTTTCACCTGCACTACTTCATTATCTTTTTTGGGTTCATCTTTTTGATTTGTTTCTTCTTTTTTTGTATCAGGTTTATTTATCACTTCATTCTTTGGTTCATCCTTTTTTATCTCCGGTTTGGTTACAACCACATTCTTTGCCACATCTTTTTTTGTGCTATCAGGGTTTGATTTTTTTATCGTTTCTCCTGTTTCGTTTTTCTGAGTATTGTTCACTGCTGTGACAAGCACTTCATTGCTTACAAGAAAACCAACGACTAATTTTGAACCGGACGGCAGTTTATCGTTTGATATTTTATTCCATTTGCGCAATTTTTCCATAAGCACACTATTATTTGTGCTTACAGTATAAACAGTTTCGCCGTTCCCGGTCACATAGTAAACCGGCGTCCCCTTGTCTGATTTATGGCTGTAATTGGTGTCGCTTAAGGGTATCCTGATGGTCTTGCCAATACTTAGCCCTTTCGACATGTCCAGGGAATTAAATGAAGCAATATGTTTGGGATGAACATTGAACAAGCGGCCGATGGCGTAAAAATTTTCTTTGGCTGTCACCTTATGCTCAACATATGATCCTTTGCTGCTGCTTTTTATGATTAGCTGCTCGGGCTGGGCTTTTAAACTCAATGAAAAAATAAAAATGGATAATGACAAGGCAATGCTCTTCATGATGATGCGAATTGTTTGCAAAGATGCCGAAATATTTTGTTTTGCTCACACTGTGTGAATGAATTCTGAATCCACTTGCAAAATTCGAAATTCCAAATTCGGATTCTTGAACTGCAGAAGACTCCAACCTTTTAACAGCAAACTCAAATATCCTTCAATATTCTTAATTCTTTGGGATAATAGTTGTTAATTCTGTTAGGCAAAACATTGATCCAGCCCAAAGGATGATTTTGATATGTGATAAGCTTCCAGCCCCTGCCTGTACCGGTCTCCTTCAGATCTTTTTTCTTTAAATAAATGATCGCCCGGTCATAATTCAATTCCACTCTTTCGACGTTCTCAGAAACCAGGTCACTCATAGCAAAGGCATGAGCAGGGATCAATTTTTCTCTTACCAATTCTCCGATCATGGTTCCAAAATAAATTACATGAACACTGTTTGACAAGCGATTTATTTCATCCAATAATTTTTGAGGAACAGCATACACGGTATTTTCAAATCTCACCAATTCATGATCCGTTTCTTTAACCCAGGCTTTCACGATCTCCATTTCCATTTTATTCAATAATTCCATTTTTCTTTTGATCCCTGTTGACTTTTCTTCCTGTCCATCTGTCTTCTTCAAACAAGCAATAAAAAAACCCTCTCCTTTCACTTGATCCGGCCAAAACCGGTAACCTCTTTCTGATTTAACAATACCCCAGCTATCGTCAATTGACAATTGACAATTGACAACTGACAATTTTTTCTTCATCCATTCCACTATCTCCTCATCCTCTTCCTTCGAATATGAACAGGTTGAATAAATCAATATACCCTCTTTCTTTAACGCGGGCAAAACATCAGCCAGGATCCTTTGCTGCCGCCGGCTGCAGAGTTGTACATTATTTTCACTCCACTCTCCTATTGCCCCTTCATCCCGGCGAAACAATCCGCTTCCGCTGCAGGGAGCATCAACAACGATCACATCAAAATAATTTTCAAGTCTTGAAAAATCCTTCGGGTCGTTGTTCGTCACAACTACATTATCACTTCCCCATTTAATAATATTATCCTTTAAAATATTACTCCGACTTCGGATCACTTCATTACTCACCAGCAAACTTTCCTTTGAAATAAGCGATTGAATATGCGTTGACTTTCCTCCGGGTGCCGCTGACAGGTCAAGAATTTTTAATGGTTGCAAAAGATCAACAGTTTGTTCTAATGCCTGTTCCAAAAACATGCTGCTTGCTTCCTGCACATAATAACAACCGGCATGAAACAGGGGATCGAAAGTAAAGGAAGGACGTTGGGACAAGTAATAGCCAGATGAAGACCAGGGAACTCTTTCGTGAGAAGTGAGACGTGAATCGTGAAATGAATGTTCAACTGACGCCTCACGTCTCAGATCGGACGACTTTAAAGGATTGGTTCGAATCGAAGTGACCTGCTCACCTGATTCATGCACTCTTTCAAAGGTCTCTTTGTCGAAGCCTTCAATGCCTTCTAATGATCTTAATAATTTTTCGGGAAGCTGCACAAATCAAATCTAATGATAAACAAATTGTCACAAAGCCGCCAAGCCACAAAGTTTCGCAAAGTTCTTGGTGCTACTTATCGTCTTTGCGTCTTAGTGCCAAAATCAAAAACTTTTCTTCTCCCCATTCTTCTTCACTACGTCTATCGCCTGCTGCACTTGCACATTATATATTTGAATTCCCTTTGCCACAATCTCTGTGTTTTCCTGTGCTTCTTTCCAGTTTCTTTGCTCAATCGCCTCGCGAATACCCGGCAAGGTTTTTACTGAATAACCTGTATAATATCCCGGCGCATAAATTTCATGTTTGTACCAGGGGCGACGTGGCAAGCCATCCGGATCGATCAAACTTCTTTCCGCTTTATATAAAATATCATTCAATTCATTTTGTTTTTCAAAAGGCAATTGCTGGCCGCTGATATACATCTTCTGAAATTCTTCTGCATCTTCTTTCAAACCAGCCAGGGCATTATCGAGTGAGCTGAAATTAAGATAAGGAACATCCTCTTTCAATTTTGGAGATATCCTGGTTTTCGTTGGATCCTTTGCCAGGTCAAATAACTTTTCTTTGATCAGTTTGTTTTGCGCATCTGTTTCCGCTCTTTCATCGTCCAATAAAGTTTTTATTTCTGTAACATAATCACTGACCGTTTTATAGAATGGATCAAAATCAAAGGGAAGAATATCGGCGTCTGCTAAACGCAACACCGTTCGTCCCGCAGTTTTTGAAAGAGTGACTCCATAGGCAAAAGCCGGATCTTTAAATCTTTTGAACAGATCATAAGAATCAAAAATAGAATGATACTCACCTCCCGGGTCCTCACCACCAAATCCCAAATCTATAGAGGCAATTCCCAAATGCTGAAGGAAAGGAGAAAAATCCGAACCAGCACCCAATGCGCCGAGCTTGATATATTTACCATCTTGATTATTAAGCATTTTTTTTCTGCCCGCAGCATCTGCATCCACCAGCATTCTTGCATACCTACGTTCTTTGATGGTCACTCCTGTTTCAGGATCCATTACATTATCAGCGATCTCATTAAAAAAAGTTTCGAGTGTATGCGACCCCTCCGCATTAATAAATCCGCGGCCATTTCCATCTGAATTGATATACGCCACTGCTTTTTGTTTCAATTCCTGTTGATGATCTTCTGTCCATTCTGTGCTGCCAAGCAATGCAGGTTCTTCACCATCCCAGGCACAATAAACCAATGTACGTTTCGGATGATATCCATTCTTCACCAATTCACCGATCGCTTTTGCTTCACTCAGCTCAGCAACCATTCCACTCAACGGATCAGCAGCGCCATTCACCCAGCCATCATGATGATTGCCGCGGATCACCCATTCATCAGGCAATTCACTGCCCGGTATTTTTGCAATGACATCATATAATTGTTTCTGATCCCAGTTGAACTCCAGTTTCAAATGCACTTTGTTCTTGCTCGGTCCTACATGATACGTGATTGGCAATGCACCACGCCAGGCAGCAGGTACAGTTTCTCCGCCCAACGATTGTAACAAAGGCAGAGCATCTTCATAAGAAATAGGAAGCACAGGAATTTTCATGATCGTCTCCGCATCCTTAATATCTAAACGCTTTGCATCTTTTGTGGCACCATAGTCAGGTGTTAATGGATCACCGGGACGCACAGGCATATCCATCACCGAGCCACGTTGCGCCGCATCGGCCCTGCGAAAAGGACCAACAGGATACACATCACCCTGTGCATAACCATCATCGGCTGGATCAGAATAAATAATACAACCGATGGCTCCATGCTCATAAGCAACCTTTGGCTTTATTCCACGCCACGAGCCGCCATATTTTGCAATAACAATTTTTCCTTTCACATCCACACCCATTCTTTCCAGTTCTTCATAATCAGCAGGCACGCCACGATTCACAAATACGAGTTCCGCAGTTATATCACCATCGGCGCTATAGGCATTGTATGTAGGCAACTGCTCCGATTTTTGTCCCGAAGTTTTATCTTCTGTAAGCGTAGGTTCCTGTAGTTTTGGCTTGTAATTTTTATTCCCCACAATTTCCAGCACTCTTGTCTTTGGTGTAGGAAATAAAGGCCAGTAAGATTCTATCTCTGCCTGCCATCCCCATGAACGAAATAAATTGGCAATGTATTCCGCATTGGCCTTATCCTGCGGACTGCCAACATGATGCGGATGCGAACTGAGGAACTTCATCCATTCATCCTGGTTTTGCGGATTCAGTTTTGAATCAAATTGTTTTTCCAAATCCAGTTGTTTGGTTGCATCAGCATCTGAAAAGCCCATTATTTTCTGAGCATGGAGAAATGAAATTATTAAGAGTAAGATCAAAACAAAGAATAGCTTTCGCATGATTGGTGATTTTTGGCTAAGAGGTAAAGAGCGGAAAAGAGATTGCCATCTTCTTTCTCTCTTTCTAAACTCCTTTTCTCTTAGCATTATTTTTATTGAGCGAACTTAAGGAATTCTATTGGGCTTTTGTTGTGTCACTCACTTGTACGTTCCGTTTTCAGAGCATCAATTCACAGTATTTTCGATCAAAAT
>JBIOGV010000100.1:0-11691 GCA_044448365.1 Chitinophagales bacterium | reverse complement strand
TTTTGCAAAATAGTATCGGCAATGATCAATGCTCGTGCAAATGCATCCATCCCGCCGATATGCGCATAAAAAAGATCATCAGCATCAGTTGAGTTGCGGCGGATCTTTGCATCAAAATTGATTCCGCCTCCACGGAAACCACCCGCTTCGAGGATCACAAGCATTGTTTCAACCAGCTCATAAATATTGTTCGGAAACTGATCTGTATCCCATCCGTTTTGATAATCGCCGCGGTTGGCATCCATGCTGCCCAAAAGCCCTGCATCAGCAGCAACCTGTAACTCGTGTGTGAAGGTATGACCAGCCAATGTCGCATGGTTGACTTCAACATTTAATTTGAAATCATTCAACAGATCATATTGTCTTAAAAAACCAATTACCGTTTCCGCATCATAATCATACTGATGTTTTGTAGGCTCACAGGGTTTAGGCTCAACAAAAAATGTTCCTTTGAAACCATTCTTTCTTGCATAATCTTTTGCTGCGTGAAGAAATTTTGCAAGATGTTCTTTTTCTCTTTTCATATTTGTATTCAGCAAACTCATATAACCTTCCCTGCCACCCCAGAAAACATAATTTTCCCCATTCAATGCAATCGTTGCATCCAGCGCTGCCCTTACCTGTGCCGCTGCATGAGTGAGTACATGAAAATCAGGATTCGTAGCGGCACCATTCATATATCTTTTGTGAGAAAATAAGTTCGCTGTACCCCATAAGAGTCTTACACCGCTTGCAGCTTGTTTTTGTTTCGCGTATTCAACGATTTTTTGCAGACGGCGTTCATTTTCGTTTACATCATTTGTGTAGTCCACCACATCCACATCATGAAAACAATAATAAGGCAAATTCATTTTAGTCATGAATTCAAATGCGGCATCCATTTTATCTTTTGCTCTTTCAATGGCATCTGCTTTTTCATTCCAGGGAAATAAATGAGTAGGTTCGCCAAAGGGATCCGCACCGCTGCCAACAAAACTGTGCCAGTAAGCGCAGGCAAAGCGTAAATGATCTTTCATTTTTTTTCCGGCCACTATTCTGTTCTCATCATACCAATGAAAAGCAAGAGGATTATTGCTACCTGTGCCTTCATAGTTTATTTTTGGAATGTTTTTAAAGAATTCTTTATTTCCGATTGTAACAGGCATCATTCATTTTTTAATAGGTAAATATATGTTTTCGAAATCAAAGTTATATTTTAATAGAAAGGATATTAAAACTTAGTTGCCAGAAATGTTAGGGTTCCCAAAACTGGTTTTTCTATTATCAATTGTTATATTGGAAAAGATTTCATTCCCCGAAGGAATATTACAAGGCCAAACGAATACATGCAAACAGAGAATAAAAATAAAATTGCGATTGTCACCGGTGGTGGATCAGGAATTGGATTGGCAATCACAGAAAAATTTGTTCAGAATAATATTCACACGATTATTATCGGGCGGGATGTGAAAAAACTTGATCATGCCAGGGATAAATTAGGTAAGTTGTGTGAAACGATCAGTTATGATCTGAATTTGTTGGAGGGAATCCCAAAACTGGTCAATGACCTTATTCAACGCTTTGGGCAAGTTGATATTTTGGTGAATAATGCCGGCATTAATTTAAAAAAAGAATTCACAGAAGTAACGGATGAAGAATTTCAGAAAATTCAATTGACCAACGTGACAAGTGTTTTTTCTTTATCAAGAGAGGTCATAAAATGTATGCTGAATAAAAAAAATGATGGCGTCATTATTAATATCAGTTCAATGGCATCACAATATGGACTGCCAAAAGTGATTGCATACTCTGCATCAAAAGCCGCCATTGAAGGAATGACAAGAGCCATGGCAGCAGAACTGTCACCACGGGGCATACGTGTAAATTGTATTGCGCCTGGTTTTATTGCAACAGATATGTCTGCAAAAGCACTGAACAATGATCCGGAAAGAATGCAAAAGGTAATCTCGAGAACACCCATGGGAAAATTGGGACAGGCCGCAGATATTGGGGATGCTGCCCTGTTCCTTGTTTCGGATGCAGCAAAATATATTACGGGAGTTGTACTTCCGGTAGATGGCGGAAACTCTATAGGATTTTAGAACCATGATTTTCGGGATTTAAACAGATAATAATGAAAAGACTTATTTGTCTCATTGTATCTTCTTTTATTTCATGGTTTACTCTCCATTCACAAAATTTTATCATCAAAAAAAATGAGCCGGGGTCGTTTCCGATTGTTACATCTGTGCAAGTCACTTCTATTTATGATGACGAAAACGATGACTGGCTCGTGCATAAAACAGCTTTATTACTTCAGAATGATATAGAAATGGTAACAGGCAAAAGGCCGGCGATCATTCATAAGATTTCCGGGGCAATAAAAAATATCATCATCATTGGTACAATTAATAAATCCTCATTGATAAAAAGTTTGTTACAACAAAAAAAATTGAATGCAGACAGTGTGAAAGGGAAATGGGAAACGTTCAAATTACAGGTAATAAACAACCCCATGAAAGGAATTCAAAATGCGTTTGTGATTGCAGGCAGCGATAAACGCGGAGCTGCTTATGGCGTTTTTGAATTATCAGAACAAATAGGTGTATCACCCTGGTACTGGTGGGCCGATGTTCCGGTGAAGAAAAAGAATGATATATATATAAAGAAAGGTGCTTACCAATTCGGGCCGCCTTCTGTAAAATATCGCGGCATATTCATTAATGATGAAGCTCCGGCATTTTCGGGGTGGGCTAAAGAAAAATTCGGCGGTGTGAATCATAATGTCTATGAAAAAATATTTGAGTTATTGCTGCGATTGAAAGCAAATTATTTATGGCCTGCAATGTGGGACAATGCTTTTAATGATGATGATACGCTCAATCCCATTCTTGCAGACAAATATGGTATTGTGATGGGCACGTCGCATCATGAACCGATGCTAAGAGCACAGCAGGAATGGAAACGATATGGAAAAGGGGAATGGAATTATGATAGCAATGAAGCCATGCTGAACAATTTTTGGAGAAAAGGAATTGAAAACATGGGTAATCATGAAAGTATTGTCACCATTGGTATGCGTGGCGATGGAGATGAACCGATGATCCAGGGCACTGCTATTCATCTATTAGAAAGAATTGTAAGTGACCAAAGAAAAATTATTGAAAATATTACTGGCAAACCTGCGTCCGAAACTCCACAGCTCTGGGCACTGTATAAAGAAGTGCAGGATTATTATGATAAGGGAATGCGTGTACCCGATGACGTGACATTATTATTATGTGATGATAATTGGGGCAATATCCGGAAACTTCCGAAGCTAACTGATAAGCCACGAAGCGGTGGTTACGGGATCTATTATCATTTTGACTATGTGGGAGGACCAAGGAATTACAAATGGCTCAACACAAACAATATTGCAAGAGTATGGGAGCAAATGCACCTTGCCTATGAATATGGCGTTTATAAAATATGGATCGTAAATGTAGGTGACCTGAAGCCGATGGAATTCCCGATCTCTTTTTTCATGGATTATGCATGGGACGTAAAGAAATGGAATGAAGATAACTTGAAAGATTACTATACTCAATGGGCCGCAAAACAATTTGGACCGGCACATGCAAAAGAGATCGGAGAAATTATTTGTAAATATTCCCAATACGTATCGAGAAGGAAACCGGAATTGATTGATGAGAATACTTATAGCCTTGAGAACTTTAGTGAGTTCAGACTAGTCGTCGAAGATTATATTCAATTGCTGAAGCAAGCTCAGAAAATTAATAGCCAATTATCACCTGAATATCATGATGCTTATTTCCAGTTGATTTTGTATCCAGTAGAAGCCTGTGCTAATCTGAACGAAATGTACTATAATGTTGCGTTGAACAGGGCAGCTGATAAAAACAAATATTCGATAACCAACGAGTATGCAGATCAAGTAAAAAGACTTTATGCTAACGACTCCCTGATCACTTTACAATATCACCGACTTCGAAATGGTAAATGGAACCATATGATGGATCAAACACATATTGGTTATACCTATTGGCAACAACCCAACAAACAGAAAATTCCAGAAGTAAAATATATACCAAAAGATTCAATCATTGAGCACCCTGGTTATGATCCATATCGTTCATTTAATAGTTCAGAAGATCAAATAGCAAAAAATACCAATGGGGATATTTTTCATGAATTAAATGGCCATGTTTCCATCGAAGCAGCTCACTACACAAAAAAAATCGATGCCAATAACATAAACTGGAAAGTCATTCCTGATATCGGAAGAGACGGTGACGGTATCACCGCTTTCCCTTTGACAGCAAATGAGCAAACCGCAGCCAACAATGACCCGCATCTTGAATATGATATTTATACTTATGACACGGGTGAAGTAAAATTAAATGTTTACTTCTCCCCCACTTTAAATTTTCATAATGATTCTGATGGATTGAAATACGGAATTTCCATTGATGATGAGCAACCACAAATTATTTCAATTAATAAAGATGATAACAACCCAAAAACATGGGAGCAATGGGTGGCAAACAATATCATCATTAAAACAACAAATCATAGGATCACAGAAACAGGTAAGCATGTAGTGAAGTATTGGATGATCAGTCCGGCTGTGGTGTTACAAAAAATAGTTCTTGATTTTGGCGGAGTAAAACCGAGTTACCTCGGCCCTCCTGAAACAATTATACACCGTTATAAAAACTAACAATATGCCCGGGAAATTAGTCTCCTGCTTTACAATTATAACACTGGGTTTGTTATCGTCACACAATTGCAGAGCACAGGAAAATAATGCTGCTTCCCAAATACCTTCTCTTAAAGAAACCTTTAAGAAAGATTTTCTTATCGGTGCTGCGCTGAATGCACAACAAATAGAAGAAAAGGATTCTAATGCTGCTAAATTGATAGCTCAGCAATTTGATGCTATCACACCGGAAAATGTGATGAAGGCTGAAGTGATACATCCGCAATGGGATCAATACAATTTTGAGCTGGCCGATAAACTTGTTGAATACGCCAGGAAGCATAACATGAAAGTAAATGGACATGTGCTTATATGGCATAGCCAGTTGCCTGCTTTCGTCCGCAATATGAAGGATGCAGATTCCGTAAGACAATTTTTTATCAATCATATCAGCACAGTGGCCGGTCGTTATGATGATAAAGTTTTTTCGTGGGATGTTGTAAACGAAGCATTGAATGAAGATGGCACTATGCGCAAATCAGTTTTCCTGGAAAAGCTGGGTGATGATTTTGTTGTAGAGGCATTTCGTTTAGCGCAAAAAGCAGCACCCAATACTGAACTTTATTATAATGACTACAACATAGAACAACCGCAAAAAAGAGCCGGCGCTATCGCATTGATAAAAAGGATACAGGCTGCCGGCGTGCGAATTGATGGTGTGGGTATCCAGGGACATTGGCGGGCAGGCAATGTACCACTGGCAGACATAGAGCAAAGTATCATTGAATTCTCAAAGCTTGGCATTAAAGTGATGTTTACTGAGCTTGATCTTAGCGTATTGCCAAATCCCTGGGACATACAGGGTGCTGATGTAAACCAAAAGGCCGCATCCAACCCTGCGATGAATCCCTATGTAAATGGATTGTCGGATTCCGTACAGGCTAAATTGACGAAGAGCTACGAAGATCTGTTCAAACTTTTTTTAAAATACAAAGATAAAATCGGTCGCATTACTTTCTGGGGTGTTAACGACGGACAATCATGGCTGAACAACTGGCCCATTCCAGGCCGGACCAATTATCCTTTATTATTTGACAGGGAATTCAAACCCAAGCCCGCTTTTTTTAAAGTGATTGAAACAAAAACAAAGCATTCGCAGAAAAAAACATCTTAATTATATGGAGCAATTTAAACACCCATAAACATGAATACAAGCAACCAAAAATTATCCGTACTTGAGAAGATAGGCTATAGCTTAGGTGACCTTGCTGCCAATCTTATTTTTCAAACATTGGTAACATTTCTTGCATTTTTTTATACTGATGTTTATAAAATTCCTGCAGGCAAGGCAAGCTTTATCATTACATTTTTCGGTTTTGCAGGCGCCTTCTTTAATATTCTAATGGGTATCATTGCCGACCGCACTAACACCCGCTGGGGAAAATACCGTCCGTGGATCTTGTGGACGGCTGTTCCATTCGGAGTCATTTCACTTCTTGCATTCAGTACACCCCATTTTAACGAATCGGGAAAAATAATTTATGCCGCCATTACCTATTTTTTATTAGTGATCACTTACTCTGCCAACAATCTTCCCTATTCAGCACTCAGTGGCGTTCTTACCGGGGATATGAAAGAAAGAAACAGTCTTTCTTCCTATCGCTTTGTGGCAGTAATGGTGGCCCAGTTCATCATTCAATCTTTATTGCTTCCGTTGGCCTTATCCATCGGTCATGGCGACAAGCAAAAGGGTTTTGAAAAAGTAATGTTCGTTTTTGCTATAGTGGGTATTATTTGTTTCATCATTACTTTTTTAACAACAAGAGAAAGGGTGAAACCGGTTGTAGAACAAAAAAATCCTGTCTCACGCGACCTTAAAGATTTATCGAAGAACAGGCCCTGGATAATCATGTTACTGCTTACAGTTTTAGTTTTTATTACCCTAGCCCTCAAGGGAGGCATGTACATTTATTATTTCAAATATTTCCTGAGCCAAACTGCTGAGTCGAATTTTTTGGAGAACATTGGCTTTAACCATTTTATTGCTGGGTTAAATAAAGTGCTCACAGGAATTGGCCTCGGCAATTTTGAATGGCCGAAAGATGCACCATCCTCCGCCAACAGTTTATTTAATGCAGGCGGTATCCTTTTTATGATCGTGGGTATCATATTTTCAAAGCCGCTTGCTGATCGTTTTGGAAAAAGAAACATATTCGGTATCTTTTTATTTCTTTCTGCATTAAGCCTGATGATGTTTAATTTTTATTCTTCGCATTCTGTCGTGTTGGTAATTATCACTCAAATACTTCATGGTTTATTATATGGCGTTACGATACCCATACTTTGGGCCATGATAGCCGATGTGGCTGATTACAGCGAATGGAAAAACAACCGGCGGGCTACAGCTATTATTTTTTCTGCCATGATATTCGGTTTAAAAGTGGGGTTGAGCCTGGGTGGCGGCCTGGGTGCATTTCTGCTAAGCAAATATGGATATATTGCTGATGCTCCGCAGCAAACTACTGCTGCAATTAATGGCATTAAAATGTCAGTAAGCATTTACCCGGGGTTGATTTTTACCATAGGTGCAGCATTATTGTTTTGGTACAGGATAAATAAAAAGATGGAAGTAACTATTGAAGCGGATCTGAAAGCAAGAAGAAAATAAATCAAAATAAAAATTCAAAATTCAAAAGTAAAAAATCCTGATTGTACATGAGAAGATAAAGGAGCAACCCTTTTTTGACTTTTGACTTATTCTGAACAAAGCAACTTAAAGAATACAATATTTCATGCCTGAAGACCCTATTGACTATATTAATTTTGAAGATTTAAACAGAAAAGCAATTTCACAGCCACTGGTTAAACATATTTATACGGCCGACCCATCGGCTCATGTATTTGATGGAAAAATTTACATCTATCCTTCGCATGATATTGATGCCGGCATTTCATTCGATGACCTCGGGAGCCATTTTGCGATGGAAGATTATCATGTTTTGTCAATGGACAGTGCTGATGGAGAGGCAACAGATCATGGTGTAGCGCTGCATATTAAAGATGTGCCATGGGCTCAAAGACAAATGTGGGCGCCGGATGCGGCATCTAAAAACGGAAAGTATTATTTCTATTTTCCTGCAAAGCGGCCTGATGGAATTTTTCAAATAGGTGTGGCCATGGGTGATTCACCAATCGGGCCATTCACCGCGGAACCTGAACCAATAAAAGAAAGTTATTCTATTGACCCTGCTGTTTTTTGTGATGACAACGGCAAATGCTATATGTATTTCGGTGGTCTCTGGGGCGGCCAACTGCAATCATACAGAAATAATAAATACAATAAAGATTACGCGGAGCCACTTCAGCATGAACCGGCATTGGGCCCAAGGGTAGCTATGCTTACTAATGATATGAAACAGTTTGCAGAAACTGTCAAAGAAATAATTATTACGGATGAACAAGGTGAGCCATTGCTCGCCGGTGATAATGACAAGAGATTCTTTGAAGCATCATGGATGCATAAGTACAGAGGCAAATATTATTTTTCCTATTCCACGGGCGATACCCATTTTATTTGTTATGCAACCGGGGATAATCCTTATGGTCCGTTTACCTATAAAGGCATTGTCCTGAATCCTGTGGTAGGATGGACAAACCATCATTCAATTGTTGAATTTAAGGGTACATGGTACCTTTTTTATCACGACTCAAGCTTATCAAAAGGTGTTACTCATTTGAGATCAGTGAAAGTGACCGGGCTGAAGTATAATGATGACGGAAGCATTCAAACAATAAATGCCTACAGCAGATAAGACAAAACAAATTCAATTTATATGAGAAAGATTTTTGTATTGGCAATTTTTTACTGCAGCCAGCTAACTGCACAAAATAATATTGTACTGCATGCTGACAATGCAAAAGATACGATCAGCAAAAATATCTATGGACATTTTGCTGAACACCTGGGCCATGGCATCTATGGTGGATTTTATGTTGGAGACAGCAGTAAAAAAATTGCAAACAAAGATGGCGTTCGTCTCGATGTAATCGAAGCGTTGAAGAAATTAAAAATTCCCGTGCTCCGTTGGCCTGGCGGTTGTTTCGCAGATACTTATCATTGGAAAGATGGAGTGGGTCCGAAAGACAAACGTCCATCGATGCTGAATGTCTGGTGGGGAAATGTAAAAGAAGATAATAGTTTTGGCACGAACGAATTTTTAAATATGTGTGAAGAGTTGGGAGCCGCACCTTATCTCTCGGTAAATGTTGGAAGCGGTACCGTGCAGGATGTATCGGATTGGGTGAAATACGTAAATCATAAAGAAGGTACAAGTCCAATGACCGACCTGCGGGAAAAAAATGGAAGAACAAAACCGTGGCGGGTAAAATACTGGGGTATTGGAAATGAAGCGTGGGGTTGCGGCGGCAATATGACTGCCGAATATTATGCAAATGTGTACAGGCAGTATGCAACTTTTATGACGAACTGGAACAATAATGATCGTATCTGTCGCATTGCTTCGGGTGCAGGCGATGGTGATTATCACTGGACAGAAGTACTGATGCGTGATATTCCTCACGATATGCTCGAGGCCGTTGCTCTTCATCATTATTCGGTTATTGACTGGAATAAAAAAGGATCGGCTACAAATTTTTCAGAGGAAGAATATTTTACGACCATGCAGCGGGCATCATTGATGGAAGAATATGTACAAAAACACAGCGAGGTCATGGATAAATATGATCCGAAGAAAAAAATCGGGTTGGTCGTTGATGAATGGGGGGGATGGTATGATGTAGAACCCGGAACAAATGGCGCCTTTTTGTTTCAGCAGAATACCATGCGTGATGCAATGATCGCCGGTCTTACACTGAATATATTTAACAATCATTGCGATCGCGTAAGAATGGCAAACCTTGCACAATGCATTAATGTTTTACAGGCTGTTATATTAACAAGCGGTGAAAAAATAATTCTGACGCCAACTTATCATGTAATGGAAATGTACAATGTGCACCAGGATGCGGTCCTGATTCCATTAGAAGTTATGTGCAATGACTACAGTTTCGGCAATAACAAATTAAAAGCGGTTTCAGCATCGGCATCAAGAGATAAAAACGGAATTGTTCATATCTCATTGGTAAATATCGATGCAAAAAATCCACAGGATGTAAGTATAGATATGAATGGCCTGGCGGTAAAAACAGTAACCGGGAGAATACTTCGTTCGGATAAATTGCAGGACTATAATTCTTTTGACAAACCGGAAAAAATTAAGCCGGCCATTTTTAATGGAGCAACTATTTCCGGAGCAAACCTCACATTAAAAATGCCTGCCTTTTCTGTTGTTGTCTTAGAATTGAAATAAAAATAAAATGGCAAAAACCCCAAGGATAATCATTCTCTTACCATTTTCATTGTTGTTGATTCAATTGTCTGTGGCGCAGGTTAAACTGCCCCGTTTAATACGGGACAGTATGATCCTGCAAAGAGACGCGAAGTTAAATATCTGGGGCTGGGCTTCTAAAGGTGAAAGAATAAAGATCAGGTTCAACGGTAAAAATTTCAAAACAACCACAAATGCTGAAGGCAAATGGATCGTGCAGTTGCCACCGATAAAGGCGGGCGGCCCTTACACGATGAAAATTGATGCAAGCAATCACATTATCCTTAAGGATATTTTAATCGGTGATGTTTGGATCTGTTCAGGTCAGTCAAACATGGTTCATCAAATAGAATTGCATAGTATTCGTTACGCAAATGAAATAGCTGAAGCCAACTATCCCGAGATAAGACATTTTTGGATTTCCACACTCACCGACCTGGAGGGACCACATGATGACCTCCCAACGGGTTATTGGAAATCAGCTAATCCCGCAGATGTACTGCAATTCTCAGCAGTCGCTTATTTTTTTGCAAAAAAGATCTATGAAAAATATCATGTACCGATCGGTTTGATCAACGCCAGCGTTGGCGGCACTCCTATTGAAGCATGGACAAGTGAAGAAGGATTGAAAGAATTTCCTGCCATTATCAGCACCATTGAAAAAAATAAAGACTCGGCCTATGTAAACGGATTAATGAGAAAATTTTTATTGAATAACCCGAACAAATCATCAGAACAGGATAAAGGACTTACGGGCCCGGTACGATGGTATGATACTTCTTATATTCCAAAAGAATGGCGCCAGATAAACATTCCCGGTTACTGGGAAGACCAGGGAATAAAAGATCTTGACGGAATAGTTTGGTATCGACGAGAGATAACTGTGCCTGCATCGATGACGGGCATCCCGTCAAAAATATTTCTAGGAAGAATTGTCGATGCAGATTTTTTATACATAAACGGAAAACTGGTAGGCAATACAACTTATCAGTATCCGCAGAGGAGATATAATGTACCTCCAGGTGTTTTAAAAGCAGGTAAAAATATTTTTATTATTCGTGTAGTCAACAATTCGGGTAAAGGTGGATTTGTTCCTGACAAACCTTATTTATTAATTGCCGGTACTGATACAATTGATCTGAAAGGTTACTGGCAATATAAAGTTGGAGATGTCTTCAAGCCTCACGAGGAAAAGAGTGGTAGAATAATAATGCAAAATCAGCCAACTGCTTTATACAATTCAATGATCGCTCCTCTAACGCATTATACTATTAAAGGTTTTTTTTGGTACCAGGGAGAAGCGAATACGAACAGGGCTTCCGAATATGCAAGATTACAACCGGCTTTGATCTCTGACTGGCGCAAGCAATGGCAAGAGGGTGATATTCCATTTCTCTATGTTCAACTCCCCGGTTTTATGGATGTAAATTATTTGCCTTCTGAAAGTAACTGGGCTGAATTGAGGGAAGCACAGTTGGAATCTTTATCTGTTCCCAATACAGGAATGGCGGTTGCCATTGATCTTGGCGAATGGAATGACATTCATCCCGACAGGAAAAAAGAAGTGGGAGATCGCCTGGCATTAGCAGCAGAAAAAATTGCTTACGGTGAAAATGAGATTGT
>JBIOGV010000099.1:0-11747 GCA_044448365.1 Chitinophagales bacterium | reverse complement strand
AGAAGATGAATCAATGCTCCGGACAACGCATGTCAGAACCTGCTGCTTATTGTATCCGATGACGGTTATTTTATAAGCTTTGTCGTAAACAAGAATGTTGCTTACCAGTTTTAATTTGGAATACTTTCGGCCATTGAACGTGATGTTTGACGCTTCCACCGATACAGCTACGGGATTATTATCGGGTACCGTGCCGGGAGCATTATAATTTGCATTACGGTAATTATTGCCCCTGATGGGCGTGACAGTTCCTACGACCGCATTGCCACCTCGCACACCGTTTACATAAGTTGAAAAATTTATTTTTGGAATCGTCTTTTGGGTAAATTCACCCGACCGTCCAGGGTAGGTGCAAACAATGACCAGGTTGAGCTGCTTCCCAACTTTGACCTTTGCCTGGGAAGGGTCAAGATTAAAGTAGTCAAAAAACAACCATGTGCTGAAATGCGAAATGTTTCCTGTAACTGTTCTTGTGATCGTATCGACAAAACATGAATCGAGAGCATACCATTGCCCCTTATCATCCTGCCATGCAATGCCACGTAGATCAGCGAGGTCTCCAGGTGACTCATTTTGGGAGTAGTGAAAGATAATTTGCAATGGCTTTTGAAACGTGATCCCTGAGGGTTCTAATTGATAAGCACTGGCATGGCCGGGGGATAGTGTGTTAGTAACCGGCTGTATGCTGATATCGGTCTTTTTTGGCACAGCATCCGCCGGTATAACTAGCTCTATCTTTCCATCGGAAGAAATTATCCTCCCGCCATTATTGTCGATTTTCTGGCTCACTTTTTCGCCGGCCGGCTTCCCAATTTCCGTGAGCGTTGGTGCAAATTTCAGGTCAATCGAATCGTCCTGCGCAAAGAGGTTGATGCAGGATGCAATCATGATAAGTAACAGAATATTTCTCATAAATTAACTATTTATAAAAAGTACTCACCGTCCCATCGGTTGAAAGTTTACGTATACATTGATTCCCCTGGTCAACAATAAACAAATTGCCCTTACTGTCAAAAGCGATTGCCTCCGGAAAATTGAACAGGGCAATTTTCGCTCTTCCATCCGCGTAACCTTCTTTTGCATAACCCATAATGTTTGCATGGCTCATATCGATCTCACCATTGCCTGCAACAGTTGTTACTTTTCCACCTGCAATTTTTATGATCCTGTGTAATCGCAGGTCAGAAAAATACAGATCCCCGTTTTTATTGAAAATAATATCCAAAGGCGTCATTAACTCCGCCGTTTTAATGTCCCCTTCCTTATATACCGGGTTATAAAATCTTTTTCCGCACTGCCCGGCTATTACAGACACAATTCCATCGGGTGTAATTTTTTTTATACAACGGTTTCCCTGGTCGCAAACGATAATATTACCGTTCTCATCACATACCAAACCACAGAAATCAGATTGCAGTTCTTGCCCATTATGATCTTTCAAAGTAGTCACTTCACCCTGCGGTGATATTTTTCTTATCACGAAATAGGCGTTCTTCTTATCATCAATCTCTTTGTCGGTTACATAAATATTTTTCTTTTTATCGATAGCGACGTATTCAGGGCTTCTGAATGAAGCGATGGAAATCGGACCGTCTTTTATGATATTGCCTTTGTTCCCGGCGAAAGTTGTTACCTGCCCATCCGGAGAAATTTTGCGTATAGCATTAGGCTCTGTTACATAAATAGTATCGGCGGGATCGATCGCCATCTGTTTTGGACTGTCAAACTTTGCTGCCGGCCCTTTTCCATCTTTATATCCAACAGTAGAATTTGGATTTCCTGCAAAATCAGTAGCCACTCCATCAGGTGAGATCCTGATGATCTTATGATTCATACCGCAGACATACACATTGTCCCTGCTGTCTATCACAAGACCCGTTGGATAGTAAAAGGCATTAAACGGACGGGTGTTTTGAGCGGATAATAAAACGGGCCCAACAAAAAAATAAAACAAACAAGAAAAATATTTCATAGCAAAAATGAAGATAGAACCTGTCCGTGCTGTGTGCAATAGAACAAAAGTTACTGATAAGCATTAGTTCTTACCGAATGCCTTGTTGATGGCTTCTGTACGATTTTGTACATGCAGCTTATCATAAATTTTATGAATATGCTGACGAACCGTGCTCACGGAAATAGAAAGCTGGTCTGCAATCTCTTTATACAATAAGCCTTTTGAAAGTAATTGGAGAATTTCGTTTTCACGATTGCTGAGTACTTCAACGGGTACTGAATTCTTTTCCTGTCCCCGGAAAACGCTGACCAGTTTGCGGGCAATATTTGCACTCATGGGTGATCCGCCATTGTGTAATTCTTTCAACGCTTCGATCAATTGTACCAGGCCGGTATTTTTTAAAAGATAGCCTGAAGCCCCGGCCTTTAATGCTTCAAAAACTTTTTCATCATTTTCATACACGGTGAACATCATGAACTGTGTTTGCGGAACTTTATTTTTTACTTCTTTGATGCAGTCAATTCCATTCATACCCGGCAGGCTGATGTCCATGATCACAATATCGGGTTTCAGTTTTGGAATTGTGTAAAGGGCTTCTTCTGCAGTTTTAAATGTATCAAGCACTTTAAACTCCGGGCTTAGTGAGATAAATTGTTTCAGGCCTTCTCTGACTTCATCAAGGTCTTCAACTATGGATAATGAGATGCTCATGCGCCTTTCGAAAGTAATTTTCAATTTAGTAGCCAACAATAGAACAAAAGTTAGTTCCTGAACTAGTTTAGGGGTACTGTCAACCTTACCAGCGTGCCATTTGAATTTTGCAGATCCATGATACCTCCAATATCTTTCATCCTTTTTTCAATATTTATCAGCCCATTGCTATAAGGCCTGATCTTGCTGCGATCAAAGCCAATTCCATCATCCTTTATATTTATACAAAGCCTGTCGTTTATCTGTATGGATATTGTGACATGATTTGCCTGGGAATGTTTGACGATGTTATGAAGGATTTCTTTTACGGAAAGAAAAATGTTACGCCTGAATTCACCGCTCACAAAGTTTGATGGCAAAAGTTCCGGTAAATCAATGGTACAACCAACGCCGCTTTGCGAAAGATATTCGACCGTGTAGGATCTGGTATAAGAGAGCAGATCGCTCACGGAATCATTTTTTTCATTCAATGCCCAAACGATCTCTCCCATTTTATCGATCATTTCATGTGAATACTCCCGGATCTTACTGATGTCATCTTCAAAGGGCAATTGTTTTTGTTTTTTTATCCCGATTGTCTCACTCAAAAATTTTATTCTTGAGAGTCCGGCTCCCAGATCATCATGCATATCTGTGGCGATTCTTGTTCTTTCTTTTTCAATAGCCTGTTGTTTTTCAAGAATGATCTTTTCTTTTTCCAATTTTCGGCGATAATAAAACCTGGTAATGAATATTAAAAAGCCGGTTACCAGTAACCCCACTGCTATTCTGAACCACCAGGTTTCCCACCACGGAGGCAGGATCGTAAAGGAATAACTAATAACCTGGGGAGGATACATTTCTTCCGGGAAATCCGATCTTACGTTCAATTTGTAATGACCGGGTGAAAGATTAATGAAATTGAATTTTGAATTGTTCGAAGGTTCGCTCCAGGCATTATTCCCGCTCCCTTCAAGCAGGTATCTGTACTTAACCGATTTTTCATCAATGAAAGAAGTTGCCGCTACCGTGAATGCAAGATTATTTTGACGAAAGGAAAATCGGGTTGTGGAATCTGTGTAAGGTTTGTTATTTACTTCCAGCGCAGTGAATAAAAGCGGGGGAGTCACTGATGTTTTTAAGGATGGAGATTCAGATATTTTTAAAATAATGCCCCTGATTGTAAGAGCCCATACCGTATTATTTTTTGTAACGACGATCTTACTGACTGTCTGAAAAAAATTATTGTTTTTGCTGACGTTACCGATAATATACCGGCCGTTTTTGAGGAAAATTTTATCAAGCCCGGTCTGTGTTCCGATCCAAACTGTATTATTGCTGTCACAGGAGAGGGTATAAATGAAATTATCAGTAAGGCCATTCTGAGTAGTGTACCGGGTGGCAGATTTAAATTCACCCTCCTTGAACTCAAGCCGGTAAACACCATTTAAGCGTGTGCCTAT
Organism: Chitinophagales bacterium; assembly: GCA_044448365.1. Classification (GTDB taxonomy): domain Bacteria; phylum Bacteroidota; class Bacteroidia; order Chitinophagales; family Chitinophagaceae; genus VBAU01. The sequence continues at coordinate 7,640 of JBIOGV010000099.1, read as the reverse complement.
CCAGACATCATTGTTTTTGTCAACAGTGATGGCTCTCGGGTTTAATTCGGGCAATTCTTTTGAATAGTCTCTTTCCAGTTGCAGATATTTCGAAGGTTGGTCAGGATGCAGGGTAAACATAAGGATATGATTATCCCTGGTCCCCATCCACAATCTTCCCTGCCTGTCTATAGCCATCTGGTCGACAAAATTAGTTAGCTCGTATTTCATCAGCAATTTATCATCTTTTAAAACATAGAGATAGAGCAGGGTACTGGTTTCCCTGACATATTGAATAATGACCCCATTCCTGTCAATGATACCAGGACCAACACCGTTTGGTGCGTTGATTGCATCAACAGCTTTGAGATGAAAGTAGGAGTTGTTATCATCTTTATCTTTCACGAAGAGAAGTTTTCCGCCCGTATTTAAATACAATCGTTGGTTTCGTACAAAAAAACTGTTCGCCCTGATATTTTTGTCGGCTAATGGGAATAATTTGAATTTATTGTCTGAATAGCGATAAACGGTATTATCGGTCATATTAAAAGTCCATAATGTGTCGTTTTGATTGGTAATTGTTGAAAGAACAATTGGCCTTTGATCCAGCTTGTCAATTAATTCTGTATTTGTATTCCGCATTTTGATTATTCCGTTTCCGTCAGTGGCTATCCAAACGGTTCCCTCCCTGTCTATAAACAGGTTCGTTAAACTGGCAACTTCCAAACCCTGAGCAGCTGTGATATGTTGCTGTTGGAAGTCAGGGGAAATTTTAAGAATGTCCTTATCATAAAGCCAGATATTATTTTCTTTATCAAAAAAAATATTGAAGGGTATATTACCGGCTATCTTCCTGAGTTTTTCGGATGGAGGTAAGAGATTTATTCTCCCGTTTAAAAGTGTAAATGTGTCAATCAGAAAGGAGCCATTATTTGTTGCAACCCATGTCCGCGCTTCTCCGTCTGTGGCCAGATTGAAAATGCTGTGCTTCATATCAATATCCGTTACTTTCCTGCTTATCCTGTCATACACAATCAATCTTTCAACCAGGTTATCACCCCAGGGGATTATTAGAAAATAATTTTTCCATTCCAGGATCTTATCTAAATAGAGCCCTATGTCGGAGCCATTTTTATCCAATAAAGGCAAGCAGATAAAACGATTATTTTCTAATATAAACAATCCATCATCGGCAGTAACATACCAGGAACCGTCTTTACTTTTTAAAAAGCGATTGATGACAGGATAAAAATTATCTGCAGTTTTATATGTACCAATTTTCCCCCTCACAAGCGTATTTAATTTGGGTGCATTTGTAGCTACCAAAAAAGAATCGGGACCCACTTCTACTATATCATTTACAAGTTCATTAGCCAGGCCATCTTGCCGGTTATAGTTGATGAATCTTGTACCATCATAAATACTTAAACCACCATAGGTTAAAAAAATCATCCTTCCCTTGCTATCCTGCTTAATACTGCGGACACGGCTATTTGCAAGACCATCTTTGGGAGTATAAGAAACAAAAGGATATTGTTGCGCAAAGCAGCCGGCACAAATAAACAAGCATGCAAGAAATAATAGTTTTCGCTGCATACTTAAATTTACTTCTAATCAATCAATCCAGGATGCAAATAATGTAACACTTCCTGTCATATACGAATGCCCCAATCCTTCCGCTATTCGAAATATAACTTTTGTTATATGCAAAGGAGTAACTAAATAGATACATTCAAAGTTGCATTTTTTCCAGGCATAATTAAAGTTTATGAACTTACAGAAATCTCTTTGGGCAAGGATACCAGTGGCTGTTGCTTTTTTCTTTGTTGGCTGGCTGGCATCAGGGTTTCTTCCTGGATATTATCCAAGTGATGGAGTTAAGATAACCCTGCCTGTTATCCATACAGCTTACCCGGACTCTAACAAATTTGTCATGTGTGATTTGATGCCTGGTCCTGAGGTAGCCGGCTATTCACCCTTCAATGGCAGGTACGTTAAGTCGCTGCCCTCGCTCAGCTATCTGTTGCAAAGCTGTACCTATTATTTTGTTGCTGACAATAACAACGGTGCCTCCATCTCCATTTTGCTTAATGATGATTACGCTACGGCTAAGGATGCGATGAGTTCGATCCGAAACTTTGAAAAAACGGCGAAAGAAAATTTTGGAACAGATGCGGATATTGTTGATAGCCTCGGCGACAGGGCTGCCATTTGGGGAGATGATGAAGTGAGCCTGTGGATCGCGATCGGCAACCGGGTGTTGGAAATAGATCTAAAAGGCCAGTATCCGGATGTGACGGCAACACAAAAAAAGAATGCAGCCAAAGCATTGGCACGATTAGTAATGAAAAAACTTAAGCTGAAGTAGATCATTTTTCACTTTAGGATTTCAAAAATTTAAACTTAACTATTATGAAAAAGATCCTTTTTGTTTTGATATCTGTAGTTGCAATTACTGTGAACAGTAACGGGCAAACCATTGATACCGTCAAAACGATCAATAACGGTACAGTACCATCAATTTATTCAGCCAAAAAACTATATTATGAAAAAAATTATGATACCCTCAATCACCTCTTTTTCGAAGGGTTGAAATATAGCGCCTGCTATCTTGGAACCATTACTTATTATTGGCCAAACGGAAAAGTGAAGAACACCTGCAAATACTTAATTGATACAACCGGTGGCTTACAAAAACTGCCATTTAGCGGACATTGCAACGTTCCTGACGGAGAATGGAAATCTTATAATGAAACCGGTAAACTCGTCATCACTATGGTTTATGATAAAGGAAAAATAGTAAAGACCTATTAAATTATTCCTTTTTAAATAGACACGAGAATAAAACGATTAATCCACAGCCGATGCAAACAATGCATAAGACTGACCGGGAAAACTATAATTTTTATTTAATTGCCAATGAAATATAAATTATAGGCCGGGTAAAATTGTTTATTGGTAATTTGCTTCATTTTATTCATCTTCTTTTATGGGTTTAGCGGTCATGATAAATTTCATCCCTGGTTTATCCATACTTCCCTGAAGAATTTGCTCCCCTTCTTTTAATTCAAACTGTACTATTCGTGGAAAAGCAGGCATAAAAGAAAACTGCGGCAGTTCTTCCTCGTTTTTGTTTCCGGGGCATTTACAAAATATGGGAGACATGTGCATCGGAATGAGTAGAAATTCAATACGTACTTTGGCATAAGGCTGGGCTGGCGGATTCGGGGGAATAAGTGATATGTCATTTACGCCGGTAATATGTATTAAACCAGTGTTGGCGTCTTTATTAACAATTCTACAGGTACATCCCTTGTAATCCAAGCTGTCTGCCGTATTCTTATTTTCTTTTTCAATCAACCTTGCTTCCCCTTTTTCCACAGATATTACAAACGACCCGGTATCTTTATAAATTGATTTGCCCATCACAGTTCCTGCATCGCCTTCAAACCGACTCGTCATGCTTACTTCATAGGCATCGGCATAAACAAGAATATTACTTACAAGTGTCAGGTCTTTAAAAGTTATGGTAAATATTGGTCCACCTTTAAATTTATATTTTACCTCCAGTGAAAGCCCTTCAAGTTTTGCCGCTACTGCAACAGGATCATTTTTTGGTACAATGGCCGGGGCTTTATACGTTGCCTTTGTTTTATTATTTTCTGTTATCCAGCCTTCAATTTCATTCCCGTTATTTATTCCGTTTGCACTCCAGATTGCATTCCATTTAATATATCTTACTTCAACAGATGTCAAAACAATATCATCTTCTGTTGCTGGTGCTGGAGTTACTGGTTCATGAGTTAGCGGCTCCAAATCATCTTCATCAGAAATGACACTAATAGATAACGACATTTCTTTATTTACCTTCAGTCTTTTATAAGGAGGAATTATTCTTAATCCTTCAAAATCTGACCAGGTGCTGAAATGAGGGATATTACCGGTGATTGTTTTTGCAATAGTATCAAGAGTAACATCTCTCAGACGATACCATTGGCCCTTGTCATCTTGTGTGGCAATGCCCATCAGCAGTTGCATCGTGTCCTCTGCTTCTTCGGGGCTGTAATGAAAGATCAATTCTACCGGTTGCTGAAACCTGATGCCCGAAGGCTCTAAACTGTAGGCCTTTCCAATGCCATTAGGCATAAGATTGGTAACGGGCTGTATGCTGATATCCGTTTTTTTCCCCAGAGCCCCGGGAGGGATGATCAATTCCAATTTTCCATCCGAAGAAGTGAGGGTACCGCCATCCTTACCTATTTGCATCTCGGTTTTTTCTCCGTCAGGCTTTCCTTTTTCTGTAATAGCCGGTTTAGCAGTGGTATCTTCTGCAACATCATTTTGAGCCAATGCTGTTAAGGAACTAACCAAAAAAAGAAGGAAGAATATTTTTTTCATAAAACTTGTTTTCAGATTAATCTGTCACTGAATTCTTTTATAATAATCATAAGGATAGTCCGGGTAGGAATAATAATTTCCGTCTTTATGTAAATTCAGGAAAGGCCCGGCTTCCCATTTATTGGCCCCGATATAGCAATCAAATATTTCCGGCTTGCCCAGCCAGTTCGCTTCATCGTGTATGGCTCCGCTGTAGCCGCCTTTTCTTGTCAATGGTGTCAGCGTTAGAGTTCTTCCCTTTATTTTATAGCTTCCGTTTGTTTCGGTATAATATAGTTTACCGCTTGACATGCCAAAAAATCTATAAACATAAACATTGTCGGATCTGAATTCATATTCTTCCATTGTATTTACATCGGCGCTGCCAACAAAGCTGCCGGAAGAAGTAACATAGTTTCCGATAGCAGCGGAGGAGTTACTCCAGACGCCGACCAGCGAGGCGCCGTTATTATTGTTAGTTCTTGTGTCAGGTTTAAAAATTTTTGATTTTGCGATCACTGCTTTTTTATCCAGGCTGATATTATCCAACACAGCATCTGCATTGGTCATATAAGATTGATCATTTAATGTGATCAATATACTGATGGTTTTTCCAAAGCCACTATACACGGTAAGAACGGCATAAAAATTAATAGTATCCTGCCTTGCAATGGCCGCACCTACGACTGCTTTCCATCCATCCGTCGTGGTTTGCGTTTCTGTTTTTGGATGAGCGTCTGTTTGATAAAGTTTCGCTACCAGGTCATTCCATTCACTGGCAAAATCTTTTTGAGGATCACCTTTACTTGCAACAGCAGTATAAATGGCAAGCACACAAAAACTGCCTTTACTGTTGTCAATAGTTGTATAGGAGATATGATCATGGGTTATATTTTTTGTCCAGCCCTGAGGTGGCGTGTAAGTGGCAATATCGAATGTTTCAGCCTGGCCGAACGCAAATTGTACGAGTAGCACTATTGATAAAATGAGCACTATTTTTTTCATAATGAATATTTTTATTTACACAGCGTACTTACTATTCCATCCGGAGATATTTTCCGGATACATTTATTTTCGAAATCCGCTATATACAAATTTCCGGCAGCATCAAAAGCAATTCCCAAAGGCTCATGAAAAAGAGCCAGCTTTGCATTACCATCAGCATAGCCCCCTTCTGAATATCCGCCAATATTTACATGGAGAACAATTTTGCTGTTGCCTGCAACTGTAATCACTTTGGAATTGGCAATTTTTATGATCCGGTTTAGGCGGGAATCAGAAAAATAAATATCCCCGTTTTTACTTACAGCAATATCTCCGGGGGTGACCAACGTTGCTGATTGAATATTCCCTTCTTTATATATGGGATTATATTTCTGCAGGTCACATTTTCCGGCAATAGTAGTAACGATACCATCCGGTGTTATTTTTTTAATGCACCGGCTTCCCAAATCTGAAACAAGCACATTATTGTCTTTGTCACAGGCAATTCCTCTTGCCGCATTTAGCCTGATTTCAGAACCGTCCATTTTATTTTTAAGTGTAGATACTATTCCCTCCGGAGTAATTTTCCGGATGACATTATATCTTGTTTGCTGTGTATTAATAATAACTCCTTCGTCAGTAACATAGATGTTTCCAATATTGTCAATTGTAATATGCTCCACTTGCCGGAAGGAAGCAGTATTGCGGTCTCCATCCTTTATAACAGAATTTCTCTCATTGCCCGCAATCGTCGTAACAACTCCGTCTGCAGCTATTTTTCTTATACAGTTATAATCGGCAGCATATATATTATCGGCTTTGTCAATGGTTATTCCATGCAGGCCATCAAACAGGGCCTCGGTGCCCTTGCCATCTTTATGGGCATTTTCGTCTGGTTTTCCGGCATAAACAATGGCTTTCTTGTCAGGAGTAATTTTTACCAGCTTCCTGTTATGGCTTGCAAATACATTTCCTTTACTATCCACTACAATGCCCTGGTACGATTCGAAAGGCAGGGAGTTTTGGGCAATTACTAAAATATTCGATAAAAAGAAACAAGCGAAAAGAGTAATAAGGATAAATATTTTTTTCATGACGCGTTGTTTATTTATCTATCATTTCTTTTAATTTTTCTACCGGAAAATTTTCTTCGATCTGTTTTTTAAAAGTGAAACCCTGTATGTTTTTTTCCCATCGCCATTCCAACACTATAAATTGCGGCGAGTAGCTGGGTAATTTCATATTGAAATAGGCTGGGTTGAAACAAGCCAGTGCCTGTCCTCCGTTTTGTGCAGTTGAAAAACTTCCTGCAAAATCATTCATCATTTTTCTTTCAATGACTGCAGGCTGATGCAGCGATGCCGGGTTTTGAGCAACATACTTATCAATTACAACGATTTTATCGTCAAACAACTTGTTCGATTCTGCTATTTGGGTTTCTTTTGTTTTTTCAAAATCATCCAGGTTCTTTTGCATTCCCGTTATTATTGTTTTTTTGGCGTCTTCTTTCAGGTTTTTATTATTCTGCATTTCGATGATCCCTTTTTTCATGCCTTCTTCATAATTGGCATAATAATCAATTGCCTGTTTTTTCTGTGCTTCCCATGCTGTCCGTACAGCGTTTAAATATTCTCCCTGTGTAACGGGTTTCCATAAAGGTTCATGGTTATGATCATGCGTTAAAAGAATACAATAACTTTCGTCTTCATAAGCTGAGTTTTGATATAAAGAATAACCTTTCCAGGTTCCTTTTTCCGTAGGTAAAATATAAACATCGTTTCCATTGACTTTTATTGTAAGCAGATCATATTGATCAGAGACCCACCAGCCAAACCTGTTGACAAAGGCATAACCCCAGATACCTGTTTCGCCAGATAACATTGGTTTGTGCTGTTGTTGGTCACAGTACCAGGGGAGATAGAGAGAAAAAAATTGATAGGGAACAGGACCATCTTTTACCAAAGGAACTCTTTCCATAGTGCGATACCATTTTGCCTGAGTTCCGGCCGGATGGGGATTAGCCTCTTGATAAAAACCACTTATTTTATCAATACGACTCAGTATCTGTGACAGATTTTTATCCGCATGCATATTGGCATCATCACCTTTCTTCCATGTGCCCTTCATATTCATAATGACATCATCATTGCAGGGCTGCTGTGTAAAAGATAGTTTTGCAATAAACAGTATAAAGAAAAAAGATATTATTTTTTTCATGATTTTTTTGCTGTCTTAGCTGCAACAGTTCTCAACGTTTCATTAATTGTGCAACCACCTCTTTTAACTCTTCAATTCATTTT
>JBIOGV010000098.1:0-11777 GCA_044448365.1 Chitinophagales bacterium | reverse complement strand
TTATTTTGCCTGCATAACTACCTGTTTGCATAAAGCAGTTATATCCCCATCATAATGATGCCCGCCGGGCATTTTAATAAGCTGCTTGTTTTTTATTTTTAGCTGGTTAAATGGAAATTCGTTCTCATCATCACCTGTAATAATCGTTACAGGTGATGAAACTTTATTTATTTCAGCGGGAACACTTTCACCGGAATCCTTTCCCCATCCAAGCATTTGTAAAACATGGATCTCGAAATCGGTTTTGGTGGAAGGTGATAATAAAACGAGGTGAATAACTTTTCCAGAAATTGCAGATGAAAAATGTGTCAGCATAAATGGAGCTACATCGGCGCCAAATGAATAACCAATCAGCACAATATTTTTTTTCTTCCATTGTTTATTGGATTCATTGATAGCTGCTTCAATAGCGTTGGCAGCCTCCTGTGGTTTTCTTTTACTCCAGAAATACTCTTTTGCGTTCAATCCAATAACGGCATAGCCCTGTTTATTGAGCGTTTGCATAAAAGCAGTAGAAAATTTATTGAAACCACCATCGCCTGAGATGTAAAAAATAAGAGGTTTTGTTGAATCCGCATTGCTGTATAATGAAAGGGGGAGTGCTGACGTTTGTGCGAATGAAATATGACAGACGATGGAAGCTGTGATAACTGCGATAATTCTTTTCATCTTATTGATCATCGGGAAGACAGTTGCATGGCCTTATTCAAAGCAGCCGGAAGTTGTATAAGATCAAAATCATTTTCGTATACAAGGTACTTATTAACCCATGTTGTTGCATATTTTTCTTTGAATTCACGAAGACCGGTATAATGTCTGAATCGTTTGATCTTTTCATAGGCATAACGTATCAGGCGTTCTGCTGTGTTTTCCGGTTGTTCAATGCCCGCCATGGGTACAAGCCCCAGGTTCAGGTATCTTAATTTTTTTTCCCTGGCATATTGTACCATTGCAATGATCAGGGCATCCATGCAGCCGCCGGGAGCATCGGCTGTTTTTCGGATCAAATCATAGGTACATTCTTCAGGAGCAAAATCAGGAATGACGTTCAGAAAAGCTTTTAGATGATTCAATTCATCACGAATGATGATCACATCCTGTTGCATGATCTCCTTTTCATCAAAAACTCCCTGCGAAAAAACGATCTCTTTCTTTTCATAATGCTTCAGCCATTCGTCAGAAACCTGTTTCATTTCTTTAGCAAGTTCTTTTGACAGGGGGGCTGCACAAACGGTGGTGTTGTATCCCTTTTTCTGCAAACTGTTTAATGCATTGCGTAAGGATTTTTTTTCTCTTCCTTCCAGAGAAAATTTATCAAGCTCCAGCACAGCCTCCTGGCCGATCAGTAATTTTCTTTTCTTTAAATAATTAAAATAGGATATTCCTGTTTCATCGACGCGATAGAATGCCGTTTTCAAACCCATTTTATGACAGTGCCTGTCGAATTCTTTCAGCACAGGGATTTTATAATCATCCGCACAGACAGGCTCTTCCAGAACAATCGCAAATCCGTTGGCGATGCGATAAGCGAGGAAGGCTTCAAACTGATCGGAGAAATAAAAAAGTTTGTCACGATAGGTTTTAAAATGATCAACAGGCGAATCACCAAAACGTTCTACTAACTCATGAGCTTTTTCTCTTGACGTTGTCAAATTTTGTTTGCGGTTGAAGTAAGGCTTTACAATGGTGAATACTAAAAAACTCCAGGCAACAAAGCCAAGTGTATGAGCCATCCAGATGAATTCGTGACCGAACCGGGTGAGTGGATTGATTCCCTCATCATTCATCAGTAAAAAATTTCTGCAGGCAAATAACAACGATTGCCTCCAGCTAAAATCAATGCCGAGGTGTCGCTTATCAATAAAATAAAAACCGATAAAACCAAAAATCAGCACAGCAAGAAAGATGAGTAAAGTTGTTTTTATTCCCAATTGCAATAACTGCCTGTTGCTTTTCAGCCGATACTGTTTCATGCTCGCCACCAATACTAAAATAACTGAAGCCGCAAGAATGGATTCTTCATAGTCCAACGCTTTGAAAAGATGACCAAACAGAGACAAAATGGAAAGTACCATTGCAAGAATCCAGGCATTGCGCTGTCCCTGTATCAAAAATGCGGCAGTAACCAGTAATATCATTCCAATAAGTAACACCATTACATTGGTAGCATAAATGGAGCTGAAAGGAATGAATTCATGTAATAATCGCAGTCGATTTGCAATAGGTGGAGTGATCACGGATAAAATATTAATAACACCTAATGCAAAGACTAAAAATGCGGGAAATACTCTTGCAAAAATGTGACGGCCATGCCATAAATAAGAAAAAAAGCCGGCAACTAATGGCAGCCAGAATTCAAATAAACGATATAAGATCGTTATGGCGAGAGCATTTACCGGGGTATAGCCGTACAATGACAGAATATAAACCATAGAAAGTTCCACAGCTCCAAGTCCCCGCAAAAACGGAGAAATGATCATCAACAAAACCGAAACTATATAAGCAATGGCGCTTGCCGCCAGCGATGCAGGCAAGCCTAATGCTTTGGCAGCAATAAACAGGTGAAGGATCCCGCAACATTCAACACCCAGTGAAAATAAAACCGTAAAAACAAAATCCTTTGTTGAGATACTTGCTGAAAATAATTCGTCAACAGAGGGAATGAATTTTGGAAATTTCTTTTGAACCCATTGGTATAATCTTCCTTTCCGCTTAAAGGAACGAAAGACCAGGTAAGCTGTCGCCAGGATGAGAAAAAGAATGATCAGGCTTTGACCTGTATGAAGAATGTTTCTTGACTGGAAAAGAGCATAAATCAGGACCGGTACTCCTACGATAAAGACAGTTAATAGTCCCACAAATGCATAAATACCTGATGCCAGGTGGATCTGCATTTTTGTTAATCCATTTTTACGCAAGCTGCTGGGAGAGTAGGCGAGCGAACTGATGCCTCCTGCAGGCAAAAACACGCTTAAAAAATTTCTTTTTAGAAAAAGCTCGATGGCATGGATCCAGGATAATCTTGTTCCAATGGCAATAAATGATGTAACATACATGCCGCTTTGTAAAAGAATGTAGACGATGGTTACACTGATACCTGCCCAAACCCAAAATGTATCGGCATGAGCAATATGCTGCTCCAGGGAATGGAGTTCTCTTCGTTCAGACCTGAAAAAAAAGATACCTACAAGAAGAAAAAGTACAGCCAGTATTTCTCTCCAGTAGGTCTTTCCGGTTTTTTGAAATTGATAAAGCAGTTTTTTTGCCATAGAAACGGAGAGCAAAGCTACCTATTTCACCAGTTTTTTACTAACTATTGACATTAATAATATGTGAATGGTAAGTATTTAATTTTCTTGGATTATTGTAAGAGAATATGGAGGCAGAGTTATCGGATCTTTACCGGATATCATTTTATCTGAGGGCGGCAACTCCAGTGTGGGGTGGCCCCTGGGTCCATTTGCTTTCCAATGATATTGTAAGCGGGAATATTGAATAAAATGCAGGGGAAAATTTAACCCTGAGCTGGTCCTGGTTGAAGTATTCAGGATATTTACGTTGATATTACATTTTCGTTTGGGGTCTTTATTTACAAGAACGACTGACCATTTATTTTGCGGCGTTCTTATGGCATAAGATGTAACGAGATTTTCCCCCTGCTTATTTACAATATTGCTATTCGCAGGATAAACTTCAAGAATAGAATCCTTTGGTGCCGTCCAGAAATGTGTCAGCATATTTATTCCATAATAGGCCGCGGTGTGATAAATGATTTTTCCACGGTCATTCATTGCAAACAACATGTTATTTCCCCAACTGCAATCATTGTATTCGTCAAGGGAAGTAGGATCATAACCGTATAAAAAGGCTCTGCGTACCCCAAGTGTCAGAGATTTTCCGAGTATATCCGCATACATCAAGGCACCTTCAATATCCACTTCCGCTTTGCCACTATGAGAAGAATAACCATACTCAGTAATATAAATCGGGGTAGATGGTGGCAGAATCGTTTTTTGTAAATCCTTTAATGCGTTTGTTATCATTTTTGGATTTGAAGCTAACTGCGCAGCCGTTGGCAGGCAAACATTATCAAAAGGGTACCACTCGAAGGTGAAAAAATTAAATTCATCGAGGTGGTGATGATCTTTTAAATAGGATAAAAAAATCTTCGTCCATTTTTGTTCAGTAAAAGAATATTCATCTTCAGGTGTATGGGCTAATGAGGCAAAGCCAGGACCTCCCATACGAAAAGTTGTATCGATCTTCTTAACTGCATCGGCCCATTCGCAATAAAGAGCTGCATAATCCTGTGGATCGATCAGTTGCCCCTCAGGTTCTTCACCCATTTCAAATTCCTGCACATCATATTTTCTTTCTTTGATGTATTGCAGTAATGCGATCATATTATCAGGCGTATCATATAAAAGGGCCACTGGCATCAATACAGGCTCGGTTTTGATCAAACCACATTTAAAAAATTGATCGATACCCGCCTGCTCAGTATCCGGATCAATGTCAATGGCCCGATGCCAGGGATCTGTTGAAGAAGTATGCATCACAGATTGCTTTTCATTGTCGGCAGCATGTATAACGTGATCATGGAATTTTTCTTTAGCGTCAAACAAACCAACTTCGATCTCTTTGATAGCAAAACCAAGTTTGTCCCTGACATCGCTTGTCTTCGTGACAGATGTTTCCGAGCTCTCAGTCATGGTGATCCGAACGAAACGAACTTTTATTATGCTGTCAGAAACAATAACAATCTTATTTTCACCTTCCGGGTTTGTGATAGTCCCTTTTGAGAAATCATGCCAGAGATCCGGTTGCATCGGATCAAAATAATCTTTGCCAATGTCCAGGGCATAATCAACTTTATAAGAAAGTGCAAAAGGATTTCCCCAATTGATCCTGATGGCATTGACAGGAAACAGTTTTCCCAGGTCAACAACCACCCATTGAGGGTGCAGGGTGTTGGATTCATTTGTAAAATGTGCATCGAGGTAAGGGTTACTTTTCCAGTAGGTAGCTGTATCTCCATCATCGATCATACTATAACTATCATTATTTGCCTGGTCATGAGTATTTCCGCGGCGCGGCAAATTATAACCATTACAAATTTTGATATCACCACTATAATGATTATCCGATATCCAGTAACCTTGTTGCTTTTCCGGCTCACTCCATGTACCATGAGGATTCCAGTGCCAGGCTTCCATTCCCAATTCTGTGCGAAGACGATAACTCACGGGCCCGAAGCCAATATCCCGCATTGCCCGGATATTTTCACTGCTGAGTATTCGGTCTATATCCCCCTCGCCGTGACCATCAAAGGCAGCACCCACTGTTTCCGATGGAATAAAAGTATTTGCCGATTTCCCCGGTGAATAAACTACCTGCACAGTACATTTACCGGGAGCCAATTTTTGTGCATTAACAAAGCAGATAGAAAAAAAGTAAAACAAAACCGTGAGTCGTTTCATAACCCGATCAAGCATTCACGAAGATAAGAGAGCATTTTATTCTTTTGGCAATGAAATAAAAAACCGTCCCGAATTATCGGGACGGTCTCTCAACCAATAACCAATTATGATCAGGCGGCCTTTGTTTGAACAGCAACCTGCTTCACAAATTCTACATTCGCGCTGATGCTGACATCTTCGCCGAGCAAAATACCGCCTGTCTCGGAAACCATGCTAAAACTTACACCAAAATCTTTTCGGTTGATCTTTCCGGATACAGAAAAACCGGTACGTGTGTTGCCCCACGGGTCCTTTGTCATTCCCCCGTATTCAACATTCAATACTATCTTTTTGCTATTGCCACGCATAGAAAGCATTCCATAGAGTTTATAGTTTTCATCGTCAATTTTTTCAAGCTTTTCACTTTTAAAGATTAACCGGGGATGATTTTCTGCATCAAAGAAATCCCCGGTTCTTAGATGTGCATCACGTTGATCATTATTGGTAGATATTGAATTAATCTCTGCTGTAAATTCAACTTTTGCTGTTTTAATATCTTCACCTTCAGTTTCAACCGATGCATCGAATTGTTTAAAACTGCCGGTTACCCATGACACCATCAGGTGTCTTACCTTAAAATGAATTTCGGAATGTGTAGGATCAAGGATCCATTTTGTAGTTTCCATTGTATTAATTTTTGATTGATTAATTTGTTTGCTTTTAAATTCTTTTAATGACACAGGTTTAAAACCTGCTCCTTTTATAATTTCTTTTGCTGTTTCAAGTGCTTCATCATCGGTTCCTTCAATGAGTAATTCCTCATTGACCCTATCTGGATTTTCAATAAAATTGAATCGGCCTGAAACTTTTATAACCTTCGCTCCCGGTAAAAGTTTTTGCATATCTTCTGTTTCTTTCCCATTTGAAATGAGTAATACGATCTTCCGGTTCGTGAATTGGATTATTTTTTCCGCGAGTTCTTTTTCTTCACCTGCAGGAATATCCGGGATAATTATATCAGCTTCCCAGCTTGCATCCCCGGCGCAGCTCATAAATTCAATCTCTGCCGATGGAGAGGCATTTTTTATTTCATTGACCAGTGATGTTAATTTTTTTGTGTTATGATCAAATAGCAATAAACGAAAATTGCTTTTTGCGAGCCTTTTCGAAAGAACAGATCCGATATTTCCGGTCGCCCCGATGATTGCTATTGTTTTCTTTGACATCTGCTTTGTTTTTGTCTCACAAAGGTACTATCACGGTATAGCGGTTACCAATGACCTTTGACAAGAAATTGCATTGATGAAGGATAAGAAGAAACGTTGATGTATGTCAAGAAACAAGCTACAAGTCTCAATATTCAAGGCTCAATGCGAAAGTCTCATTCTTGTAGCTTGCTTCTTGTGCCTTGCGCCTTCTTTGAAGTCATTTGTTTGCGAATGCGGCTTAATGTTTCAGGTGTGATCCCAAGATAGGATGCCAGCATGTGCTGGGGTATTCGTTGGGGAAGGGTTCCGGGACATGCTTTAACCAATTCACTATATCGTTCTTCGGCAGATTGGCTAAGGGAGCTAACCAGTCTTTTTTGCATAGCTATCAAACTGTTTTGAAGAAGAATGCGGAAAAAGCGTTCAAATTTCGGGATCTTTTCAAGCATCTGTTCTTCTGCCTGTTTCGTAAGCAACAATAATTCTGAATCTTCCAATGCATCGATATTGTATTCTGAAGGTTCACCGGAAAGAAAGCTGAATTGATCAGCGATCCACCATCCCTCAAATGCAAATTGAATGATTTGTTCTGAACCTTTGTCATTTATTGAATAAGAGCGTAGCAATCCTTTTTCTACAAAGGCTATGTATTTGCAAATATCACCTTCCTGCAGAAGCCATTGTTTTTTGCGAAGTTTTTTGGGGATAAAAAAACTGCGGCTCAGTTGTTTCTCCTCTTCGGTCAGGATGATCTTTTCATCAAACTTTTGAAATAGCAGCTCAAACATGAATGCAAAAATAATTGATTGACACGACTATCTTTAAATGCAGGGAGGAGAGTATTTCTGTGTTCACGATACAGTCGGGCATTTAAATCGTGGGCCAACCGAATAAAATTGCAAGATTTCGGACAGGAGTCATTGGCATTATTGACCTTGATCATTCAAAAAATCCCTAAGTTTTTATTGCTTGCAGGTAAATTGGAGATTTTATGGATAAGCTCATCACCGATTTTATCGAAAAGCAAAGATGTGCCTCTGTTTGCTGTCTTGACGAAGACAAAAATCCTTATTGCTTTAACATATTTTATGTTTTTGATAAGGTGGAACGCCGTCTCTATTTTAAATCTTCGCCATCATCCAACCATGCCGGGTACCTGCATCTGAATAAACAAATTGCAGGAACGATCATCCCGGATAAATTAAATATGCTCGCCATTCGCGGAATTCAATTTACAGGAAGCGTTGTGGAGGATCCTCATTTATCACACCATCATGCTTCGGCAGAATATTATAAAAAGTTTCCTTATGCATTTGCCATGCCGGGTAAAATCTGGATCATTCAACTTGATTGCGTAAAGATGACTGACAACACAGTTAGCTTCGGAAAGAAAATTTCCTGGTACAGGGAGGATTTGTATGAAGATATTTGTTGAGTAATATTTTAGCCCGCCTTTAGAGTTACGATGTAACCTCTGTTGCCTGCCAGCGGCAGGCAGATTCTGTAATTTTTGAGCATTTTCAAACCGTGTGGCCGGGTATTATTTTTTTTAAGCCTGGGCTTATAACAGCCCTTTTATAATAAAATTACATGGACGGAATAATTTCCTTTTCATTTTTCCCGTAGCTTAAGGGCTTAATACCAAAATAGCATTTATGAAAAAATTACTGGTTGCTTTCTGTATGTTGCTTAGTTACATGGCAATGTCACAGAACCTTGCTTCATGGTTACGTTATCCCGCCATCTCACCTGATGGGCAAACTATTTTATTCTGCTACAAGGGAGATATTTATAAAGTCGGCGCAGGCGGAGGACAAGCCTACCCGCTTACCATCAGCGAGGCCTATGATTTTCGGCCTGTCTGGAGTCATGATGGAAAATGGATCGCTTTTGCATCGGACCGCTATGGAAATTTTGATGTGTTCCTGATGCCGGCAACCGGTGGTGAGGCAAAGCGGTTGACCTATTATTCTCTTGATGATATTCCCAGCAGTTTTACTCCCGATGACAAGAATATTATTTTCTCATCCATCAGGCAAAAACCTGTGACCGATGTACAATTTCCGGATGCCGGTTTTTCCGAATTGTACAGCGTTTCAGTGAATGGTGGAAGCGCCACGCAATTGCTCCCGGTTTCTGCCAATGATGCCACCTTTAATTCATCTGGAGATAAAATCATTTATCATGATCTGAAAGGATATGAAAGCAACTGGCGCAAGCATCATACCTCTTCTGTAACCCGTGATGTCTGGGCGTATGATCTTAAAACAAAAAAATATTCGCTGCTCACTTCCAATCCCGGTGAAGACAGGAATCCTGTGTTTGATGGTGATGACGATAATTATTATTATTTAAGTGAACAAAACGGTGGATCATTCAACGTGTACAAAAGTTCTTTAAGCAACCCGTCTCAATCTGTTGCAGTAACCAATTTTACAAAAAACCCTGTGCGTTTTCTTACAAGATCAAAGAACAATACCATTTGTTTTAGTTATAATGGTGATATCTATATTAAACCTGCCGGTGCAGCACCCCAAAAAATTTCAATAACGGTTGCGCAGGATGGCCGCAGTATTGTTGAACGAAATATACCCGTGATGGGTGATATCACCGAAATGAAGCTTTCACCCAACGGAAAAGAAATTGCATTTGTTTTTCGCGGGGAAATTTTTGTCACCAGCGTGGAAGGTGGCGTAACCAAACGCATCACCAATACTCCCTGGCAGGAGAGAAGTGTCAGTTTCAGTTCTGACGGGCGGTCATTGGTATATGCTGCTGAGAAAGATAACAACTGGAATGTGTACATGACAAGTATTCAAAGAAAAGAAGAACCGTATTTTTATGCTTCTACATTATTAAAGCAGGAAACTGTGGTAGCAACACCTGCAGAAGAATTTCAACCTGCATTTTCTCCCGATGGTAAAGAAGTGGCCTATCTTGAAAACAGGGTTACATTAAAGGTCATCAATCTTGCCACCAAACAATCGAGAACAATTTTATCAGCAGATAAAAATTATTCTTATGCCGACGGTGATCAGTATTATCAATGGAGTCCCGATGGCAAATGGTTCCTGGTACAGTTTGCTGTTGTCAGGATGTTCACACCGCAGGTTGGTATTGTGGCAAGTGATGGGAAAAGCCCTGTAATCAATATTACTAAAAGCGGCTATGACTGTTTTGCTCCTAAATGGATGATGGATGGAAAAATGGCTATCTACGGTTATGACAGGGATGGCGCAAGAGTACAATCCGGCAGCCCGGCTACTTATGATGTATATGGTTTATTTTTTACCAAAGATGCCTATGACCATTATCGCCTGTCGAAAGAAGATTATACGCTGGTGAAAGAAATCGAAGACAAACAAAAGGACTCCACATCTGCAACAGAAAAAAAGAAGGATGCTAAAAAAGAAAAAAAAGATACGACTGCAAAGGATACGTCTAAAATAAAAGATATAAAAATAGACTGGGATAATCTGAGCGACCGTAAAGCAAGACTCACGATCAGTTCTGCCGACATTGCTGATATGACCTTATCCAAAGACGGTGACAAATTATTTTACCTCGCAAGATTTGAAAAAGGCTATGATCTCTGGATGACGGAGCTCCGCACAAGGGAAACAAAACTTTTTGTAAAGCTCGGCGCAAGAAATGCGGCCATGGAATTATCCAAAGACGGCAAATCACTTTTTGTGCTCAACAATGGAAACATCATAAAGATCGATCCCGAGAGCGGCAAACAGGATGGTGTTGCGATTAATGGAGAAATGGTATTGTCCCAGTTTGATGAGAAGGCTTATATGTTTGATCATATGTGGCGGCAGATCAAAGAAAAATTTCTCTTTGCCGATTTGAATAATGTAGACTGGGATTATTATTACAATAACTATAAAAAATTTTTACCTGACATCAATAATAATTATGATTATGCAGAAATGGTGAGTGAAATGTTGGGTGAATTGAATGCATCGCATACAGGATGCTATTACCTGCGTCGCGGCTCACCTACAGGAGACAGAACAGCATCGCTCGGTATTTTCTATGATTATAATTATAAAGGAAATGGTTTGAAGGTGCAGGAGATCATTGATGACGGCCCTCTTGATAAGGCTTCCAGTAAAATAAAAGCAGGCTGCATCATTGAAAAAATTGATGGTGACCCCATAACAGATTCTGTTGACCATTACAAATACCTGAACAGGAAAGAAAATAAATACACACTGCTTTCAGTATTTAACCCGGCAACCAATGCAAGATGGGAAGAAGCCGTAAAACCCATTTCAACGGGTGATGAGTTTCAGCTTCTTTACAAACGCTGGGTAAATGCACGTCGTAAAGAAGTCGATAGTTTGAGTGGCGGTAAAGTAGGTTATGTGCATGTACGCGGAATGGATGATGACAGCTACCGTACGGTTATTGAAGATGTGCTTGGCAAGAATATAGAAAAAGAAAGCATCATTGTTGATACACGTTTCAATGGCGGGGGCAACCTGCACGAACAACTCTCTGATTTCCTCAATGGAAAAAAATATTTTGACGTGATCCCGCATGGGCAAACAGTAGGCTATGAACCTTATGACAAGTGGATAAAGCCATCGATCGTGTTGATGGGTGAATGCAATTATTCAGATGCGCATTTATTCCCGGTAGCATATAAACTTAAAGACGTAGGCAAAACGGTTGGTATGCCTGTTCCGGGCACCGGCACTTTTGTATGGTGGGAACTGCAGATAGACCCGACGCTTGTATTTGGAATCCCGCAGGGCGGATGGAGAATGCCTGATGGAAAGTTTTGCGAAAACACGCAACTGGAACCAGATATAAAAATCAGGAACGAGCCTGCCACTGCTTCTTTTGGACAGGATCAGCAAATAGAGGCCGCGGTAAAGGACTTGCAGAAAGGAAGTAAAACTTTTTAAGTTGGTACAAACAAAATAATTATAAATACAGATATATATTCTAATCCGGTAATTAATATCATGTTGCCGGCTTTTGTATTTCATAGGGTCTCCCTGTAAATGAGAAATCCACAACGGCAGTGAATTTGTGAGAAAATAGTAAATGAAAAAGCCCCACAATGGCACAAAAAATGTTCAAAGTGGGGCAACGT
>JBIOGV010000097.1:0-11781 GCA_044448365.1 Chitinophagales bacterium | reverse complement strand
AGTTTTTTCAGATCGATCTGTTTGGAAACGATTGCCTGTGCCAGGCATTTTGCATATACCATTTTTTGCCGGCTGAAATAACAGGCTTTCAATTCCGCATCAGAAAGAGCAAGGAGTTTTCCAGGAGTGATGATCCCCAGTTTTTCTTTCAATTTATTTAATGCGGCTCTCGCAGAAGGCAATGAAACCTGTTGCTCCAGGATAATATGAATAAGAGTTTGGAAAGAAGCTGTTCTTGTCCATACAGGCGGGTAACCAAATTTTTTGATAACAGCGTTGAGAGCTTTGTCTTTCTTCGAGAGCCTGTCGCAGAGAGAATGAAAATTATCCTTATTAAAAGTCAGGTACATTTTTGATAACTATCGTTCCAAACCCGGTTTATTTTTTCATTTTGAATTTTTCGATTGCATTTCTTGCAAAAGAGCTTAATATTAATTTTCCACTGATTGCTGCTCTTTCCAATAAAAGATGATCCCAGGTTTCCGTTCCCTTCCAGAATATTTTTTTCATTTCCGCCATTGCCTCCGGGCTGGAATGTGTCAAGGCATTTGCCAATTTAGAAATAGATTCATCCATGCCTTCAATGGCAAGATGTACTTCCGCAAACAATCCTTTACGACCAGCCCATTGTGCACTCCTCCACATCGTCGCATCGATTGCCAATTGAGAAAACGAGGATACGCCAATTCTTCTTTCTACTGCCGGGCCTACTACGAATGGTCCAATGCCAATGGCTAATTCACTTAATTTTATTTCTGCTTCTTCTGTGGCAATGGCATAATCAGAAGCAGCCACTAAACCTAATGCTCCGCCAACACATTTTCCCTGCACTCTTGTAATGATGAATTTAGGGCAGGTCCTCATGGCATTGATCACATGAGCAAAGCCACTGAAAAATTGCAAACCCTGTTCTGCATTTTGAATCGATGCCAGTTCATCAAAAGAAGCGCCGGCACAAAATGTTTTCTCTCCTGCCGATCTTAAGATGATCACCCTTGTTTCATCATCATTCCCGGCCCTGTGGATTGCCTGGGCCAGTTCGTCCAAAATTTTTAATGGCAATGAATTGCTTTGCGGATGAAAGAATTCAATGGTGGTAATGCCATTGTGAAATTCAGATTTAACATACCCGCTTAGGATTTCTTTTATCATACGCTAAGAGAAATGGAGTTATTAAAGAGATAAAAAGTTACTTTCCGTCATTATTAAAAACCCTGTGAAAACCATCTTTCATCCATTCTACATTAAAATTAAGCAGTACACCATTCTTCAAGCTGGTCAATTTCAAATAGGTCATTACCTGCTTAAAATGTACAGGAGCCAGTCTTTCCAAAGATTTAATCTCAAGTATCAATTGTCTTTCAACCAACAAATCTAACCTGTATGCATCTTCAATATGTAATTGTTCATAAATGATTGGCATTAAGACCTGCCTTTCAACCAGGATATTTCTTTTTATTAATTCATAATAGAGAGCCTCTCATAAACTCGTTCAAAACAACCTGGGCCGATCACAGTATGGATTTTAATACAAGTATCCAGAATTGTACCTGTCAGGCTATTTATGTCCATCATGTTTTCTTTTTCTCTTTCAAACCTTTTTTCTCTCTTAGCCTTTTCGTTTGACCATAGTCAGTATTGTTCCGATTCCCGCTTGCTCGCTGGCTTCATCAATTATTTCAACCAGCCATTTTACAATTCCTTTTGAAATATCGGTAGCCTCTTTTTTATCTAATGGAACTTTTTCTTTGCATGTAATTCGAACAGAAATTTCTGAACCGGGATATACAGGTTTTGTAAACCGCAAGTCATCAATGCCGTAATTCAACAGCACCGGGTTTTTCTCATAATTATCAACAAACAGTCCGGCTGCAGCACTTAATAGAAAATATCCGTGTGCAACTTGTTTTTCGAACATGGTGCCTGTAAAATCAGTTTCCTTCAGATGTGCATAAAAATGATCCCCGGTCAGGTCGGCAAACCTGTCAATATCTTCAGAAGTGATCCGTCTTTTTTCAGTAATGACCTGATCGCCGATCTGTAACTCTTCAAAATATTTTTTGAAAGGATGAATGGCTCCAATGATACCTTTTGCATTCTGCTGATAGATCTTTGTAATTGCTGTAATGCTGGTTGGAGAACCCTGTATAGCTACCCTTTGCATATAATGTTTAACTCCGCGAATGCCTCCCATTTCTTCACCACCTCCTGCACGTCCGGGGCCGCCGTGCACAAGCATGGGTAATGGAGACCCGTGACCCGTACTTTCTTTAGCACACTCAGCATTTAACACAAGCATTCTCCCATGATGTGTTCCTGCACTGACTATGTAATCTGCAGCAATATGATTATTGGCCGTAACGATGGTACTGCATAAAGAACCCTTACCTTTTTTACTCAGCTCAATTGCTTCGGTCAGATCTTTGTAAGGCATGATCGTGCTAACAGGTCCGAATACTTCTATTTCATGCACTTCATCTGATAAAAATGGTTTTTCATTTTTTAATAAAATAGGAGAAACAAAGGCTCCTTTGCCTGCATCAGCATCGATCACTTTCACACTATCCAAAGAGCCATACACAATTTGCGAAGAAACCAGGAGTTTTTGTATTTGAGTTTTTACTTCTGACCGCTGGCTTTCACCGGCAAGTGAACCCATCCTTACTTTTTCATTCAATGGATTGCCGATTATAGTTTGTTGTAATGATGAAGCGATCGCTTTCCACACCTCTTCCATTTTATTTTCCGGGACAAAAATTCTTCGAATAGCAGTGCACTTTTGCCCGGCCTTCACCGTCATTTCCTTTCGGATTTCCTTTATAAAAATCTCCCACTCCGGCGCAGAAGGATCAACGTCTTCTCCCAGGACAATTGCATTCAATGAATCAGCTTCCATATTAAAAGGAACAGATTCGCTTAAAACTTTTGGATGTGATCTTAATTTTAACCCGGTGGATTTAGAGCCAGTGAATGTTATTACATCCTGTGATGTTACATGATCCAGCAAATTTCCCGCGCTGCCGCAGATCAATTGTAAAGCTCCTTCCGGTAAAATTTCTGAAGCAATAATTTCCTGTACAACTATTTCCGTTAAAAAGGAGGTGATCGTTGCCGGTTTAACAACAGCAGGCACACCGGCAAGCCAGTTCACAGCACATTTTTCAAGCATTCCCCAAACGGGAAAATTAAATGCATTGATGTGAACGGCGACGCCTTCTTTTGGAACTAAAATATGATGGCCCATAAAACTGCCGTTCTTGCTTAATCCTATCGGATCGCCATCAGTGCAGTAAGGCAGATCGGGAAATTTTCTTCGCAGTGACGCATTGCTGAACAAATTACCAAACCCTCCTTCTATGTCAATCCAGCTATCTGTTTTTGTTGCTCCCGTTTTATAACTGACCTGGTAAAATTTTTCTTTTCGTTCATCCAGGTATATTGCCAGTGCGCGCAACATTCTTCCCCGCTCATGAAATGTCATTTTGCGCAGGGCGGGATTTCCAACTCTTCTTCCATAGTCGAGTATCGATGCAAAATCCAATCCTTCGGTAGTGGCTATGGCAATGTCTTCGCCGTTTACAGCATCACGCAAAACCTGCCCCTCGCCGTCTGCTGTGATCCATTTGCCAGTAACATAATTTCCCAGTTTCTTCATAAAGCAAACCTAACCTTTTGTAGTGCAAAATTAGCCCAAAACAATTGGCAGCTCACCGTGCAGTACTACTATATTTGCAAAAATTTTATCAATGAAATTACTCCGGGTAACTGCCCTCATTTTTCTATTTGTTAGCTGCAATAATCCAGGCAACAACAATGGCAAGGCAGCAAAAACGCAAGCTGATAGCCTGATGGGCGAAGTAATGGAAGGTCATAATAAAGGAATGGCGAAAATGGATAAAATTGATGAAGAAAAAAAGGCGATACAACACGTACTTGATTCTATTTCCCTCCTCCCTACTAATCTTCAAAAAAGATCTGACCAATACAAAATGCAATTAGACTCGGCCTTTAACAGATTAACGTTTGCCAATGAAGCAATGGATAAATGGATGAATGAATTTAACATGGACACATTAAAAGATAATGAACAGGAGCAGGTTAAATATCTCCAATCCGAAAAATTAAAGATCACGAAAGTAACTGATGCGATGATAATCAGCCTGCAAAAATCAGATTCCTTACTAAAGAAAAAATAGTGATCAGTTTTGAATTTTCCAGTTTACTCCTCTTTCATTTAAATAATTGACCACAAAATCAAAACAATTTTTATTCTTCCCTACCAGCTCGGGAGGGAATACCCCTTTTTCTGTAAAAAGCTTTTTTGCGATCAAATGGACCGCAGCAGTGCAGGTATAGCCTGTTGTGCGGCTCATGGAAGATGTTTTTGTTTTGTTGTCATAATGATCAAGCATACTATATTCTATTCGTTGCTGTGCCCCTTTTTTTTCCCCCTCAATAATTACTTTCATTACAGTTAATTCTTCTTCTTCTTCACCAAGTTTCCAATCTTTAAATAAGATCTTTGAAGAAAATTTAAGCGGTGAAATTCTTGTCCCGCTAATTTCAATTTCGTTCTCATCAAAGAAACCGGCTTGCTTTAAAGCAATTATAAATTCCACATGCACCGGGTATCTTAACGTTTTCTCCTTCATGTTCGGAATACCCGGCATCGTAAATAACAGGCTTCGCAAACCATCTGTATTAAAGGCTTCCAGTGTTCCTACTTCATCAAAATCCATGTATTCACGTTCGCTTAACGCGGGCTTTGTAACGATCTGCCCGTTTTCCTTCAGGCGGGCCGGTCTTGTATATTCTTCGATCACATCCACAGGAGAAAAAGGGGCTTTGTATTCAAATGGTTTTTTCCTGATCTTCGGCAGCCCTCCAACATAACACTCAAAATTACTGACGGTCATTTCTTCATTATAACGGCCAAGAATTAAATTACTCATGCCGGGAGCAACCCCAACATCCGTGATGACTGTAACATTCTTTTCCTTTGCCAATTTATCGAGCTGCAATACATCTTCAGGAAAAAAAGAAATATCAGCGACATCCTTTCCGCAATTGATCACAGCCCTCAAAGTGTCAAAACCCATAAAACCCGGAACAGCCGTCACTACAATATCAAAAGGCGCCAGCCATTCTGCATATTTATCAAAATCTTTAAGATTGACTTGCTGAATCCGAACAGAGGGATTTCGATCTTTTAATCCCCGGAGATTTTCCTCACTTAAATCAAAAGAAGTAACGTCAAAAGATGAAACAAGATCCAAAGCGATCGTTCTGCCCACCATGCCGGCACCCAAAACAGCCATTTTCATTTATAAAAATTTGCTGCAAAGATGAAGGAAATCAGGGAATGACGATTACAGGTGCTGGAGCTGTTTCAAAGTTCTTTCATTTTCAATATTGCCTGTATTCAAAGTCGTTCCGGGTTCAAATAACATCACCTCACATTCTTCTTTGGCATTGGGGCGATGTTCAATTCCTCTCGGTATAATGATGAATTCACCCGGGTTGATAGTAATGATTTCATTTTTGAATTCCATATCAAAACTTCCTCTCACTACGTAGAATAGTTCATCTTCATGATCATGATGATGCCACACAAATGGTCCTTTAAATTTCACAAGCTTACCCATCTGGCCATTGAGTTCTCCAACAATTTTGGGGCTCCACTGTTCTGAGAACATTGAAAGTTTTTCCGCAAGATTTATCTTTTGCATTTAATAAAGTTAACCGTGAATGAAATTTTTACAGCGGGTTCGATCCTCAGCTTTGTAAAATTCTGCGTTTTAAATGATCAAACAAGAAAATTATTATGAAGAGCGGAATGATAATGTGAACGAAGTTTCACTAAATTCATAACCACGATGATGAAGTCTTTCCCCTGGTTGTGCTTGTTACTGGCAAGCTGTTACGTCAGCAAGGATCCTCTTCGTAAAAAAGTGAAACTACTCCAAAAAGGAATGATCACGGACGATACCAGTTATGTATATGCATTGCCCTATGAAAACAACACTTCGCATTTATTGATACAGGGATATTTCAGCCATTTTTCGCACAAAGAAAGAGCTGCTCTTGATTTTAAAATGAAAAGAGGAACAAAAGTCCTTGCGGCCAGAGAAGGAATTGTTGTAAGGGTGAAGGAAGATGGAAACAAGGGAGGATTGAACAAAAAATACCGGCCTTATGGAAATAATATTGTTATACAACATGCCGACGGTTCAAGAGCCGGCTATTGGCACCTGCAATATAACGGTGCATTGGTGAACGAAGGTGATTCGGTAAAAAAAGGACAGGTAATCGCATTAAGCGGCAAGACCGGTTATACAGCACTGCCACATTTACATTTCCTCGTTTGGAGGTTCAATGGAAGTGCTACCTGGCAACAGGTTCCTACCCGTTTTCACACCTCAAAAGGAATAAAATACCTGCGACCATTGAGAAAATATCGCAGCTTGAATCATTAGTATATTTTTGACAAAATTCTTTCTTGTCATTCCAGGAAATATACAGGCGGTTTATTGATGGTATGCAGCAAACAGGCTGGCTGGAATATATTGCCGTATTCGCAGGCATTGCCAGTGTATGGTTCAGCCGCATTGAAAATATTTTAGTATACCCGGTTGGATTGATCAATACGATTATTTATATCTATCTAAGTTTCCAGGTTGGCCTTTGGGGAGAAGGAAGCGTAAATTTTTATTATACTGTAGTGAGTATCTATGGCTGGATTTTATGGGCAAAGAGAGATCAGCAACATCATCACATTGTTGTAATAAAAAATTCATCCGGAAAAGAGTGGGTCCGGCATCTTTTATTTTTTTCCTTTTTTTATATTGTCATTTTTTTTGCTCTTAGCTGGCTAAGGAAAAATGGGAATGCTCCGCAGGCTATTCCGTGGGCTGATGCCTTTGCCAGTTCAGCAGCTTACACGGGCATGTGGCTTATGGCAAAGAAAAAAGTAGAAAGCTGGTATTGGTGGATCGCAACAAACATTGCTTCTATTCCTTTGTATTTTGTAAAAGGATTGGTATTTACCAGTGTTTATTATTTAATATTGCTCGTAATGGCAATATTCGGTTTGATGGAATGGATCAAGAGAGCAAAAGCGGAAAAAGAAAAGGTGATGACATTAGCCACCACCCTTTGAAAAACCGATCTGAAATTTAACTAACAGGAATTTCCTGGTTGCTTGTTTCCTTGCCGGGAATGACAGGCAAACTAACCTGTAAAACCCCATCTTCATATTTTGCTGAGATTCTTGAAGCATCAATGGTTTCATCTAATGTAAATGATCTTTCAAATGCTCCGCGACTGTATTCTCTCCTTACCCATTCAGGTCTTGGAAAACCTTCAGGAGGTAAATAAGTAACCGTGAGCTCATTTCCCTTCACATTCAGATGAAAATTGTCTTTGATGCGGCCGGGTGCAAAGACCAGCATTTCATAGCTGTTCTCTGTTTTGTGGATATTCACAGCAGCTCTTTGCATAGAACGGATAAGCTGGTGCTGTTGCCTGCCTCCGGAATAAGCGCCTTTTGCGGCACATGACTGATTGTAGTACATGTTTTCTTTTTTTAAGTTTAAAATATTGTTACCAGGTAGCAGACGAACGGGATGTTAAAATATTTTATTAAACCATCGCAGAATTCCATCAACCATTTAACTTGCTGGTTAATGTTAAAGAAAATTGTCATTACCGGTCCTGAATCAACCGGCAAAAGCACTCTATGCGAACGATTGGCACAACATTATAATACACTATGGTGCCCTGAATATGCAAGAGAATATTTGTCAACCCATGGAACAAAATATAATTATGATGATTTACTTACCATTGCCAAAGGACAGGTTGAACTGGAAGAAAAATATATTGAACAAGCTAGTGGTAAAAGGCAAGTGGCAAGCAGGGATCTATCCCATTCACCACTCACCACTCACCACTCACTTCTCTTCATCGACACCGACATGTACGTTATGAAAGTCTGGTGTGAATTTGTTTTTGGCAAATGCCACCCATTTATCTTAGACCAGATAGCAAAGCGGAGCTATGATCTCTACCTGCTTTGCAATATCGACCTGGAATGGAAACGAGATGAGTTGCGTGAATATCCTGATATTGAAACAAGGCAAAAACTTTATGAATTATATAAGAACATCCTGGTAAATCAAAATACTCCCTGGATTGAAATCACTGGTAACAATGAACGAAGATTTCAAAAGGCTATTCAGGCAGTTGATGACTTATTCAGGGAATAATTATTTCAATGACTATTTTCGCCGACGTGAAGACATTTTTGCAAAAGAATCATCGCCCTCTTTTTTATTCCTGCTGGATTGTTTTAGGATTGATTCAATCAAGATTTACAGAACTATTGGATGACGAGGCATACTATTGGGTTTATTCAAAATTTTTGGACTGGGGTTATTTTGATCACCCGCCGATGGTTGCAATCCTTATCAAAACAGGGTATTTCTTTTTCCATAATGAACTTGGGGTCCGGTTGCTTTTTCTCTTATTGAATATTTTATCCCTGTTGGTGATTGAAAAACTGATAGAAAGAAAAAATCAGGTTCTTTTTTATTCCATCGCATTATCCCTGGGGGTACTACAGCTTGGCGGTTTTCTTGCGGTGCCCGATATACCTCTTATTTTTTTTACAACATTGTTCTTTTTGTGCTACAAAAGATTTCTTCAGCATGCCTCCCTGCTAAATGTTTTTCTACTTGGACTTGCAGCAGGTGCTTTATTATACAGCAAGTACCAGGCTGTATTGATTATTTTCTTTGTTTTACTATCGAATTTAAAATTGTTTACACGATACCAAATATATCTTGCCGGTTTGATAACCTTTTTATTATTTATTCCTCATCTATTGTGGCAGTATCAGCATGACTGGGTCAGTTTCAGGTATCATTTATTTGAAAGCAATGTAAATCCTTATAAATTTTCATACACCCTCAAATATATTGGAGGGCAAATTCTATTAGCCGGCCCCCTTACAGGAATCATCCTTTTACCTGCAGCTTTTTTGTATAAGCCAAAAAATATTTTTGAAAATGGATTGAAGTTTATTCTTGCTGGCATTTATATTTTTTTTCTATTGAGTTCTTTCCGGGGCAAGGTAGAAGCGAACTGGACCTCACCGGCAGTTGTTCCATTAATCATTTTGGGTCATAATTTTCTTGCAGAGAAAAACAGTTGGCGAAGGTGGCTGCTGAGATTCTTACCGGCAACCATGATCCTGGTTTTATTTGCAAGAATTATAACCATTGCCGATATACTGCCTGTTGTAAGAAAACAATTTCATGCCTGGAAGGATTGGCCACAGGTAATGAAAGAAAAGACGAGAGGATTGCCTGTTGTATTTGAAAATTCATACCAGCGTGCATCAAAATATTGGTTTTATTCCGGGCAAATGACCTATTCACTGAATTGGTACCGAGAAAGAAGAAATAACTATAACTTTTGGCCCATTGAAGACTCGTTGCTGGGAAAACCTGTTTTTATCCTGGATATATATTTTCCTGACTCCTTTCAGAATAAAATGAAAACAAATCTTGGCTTTGTCAGGTATAAATATGATTCATCATTTTCCAGTTTTGCCAAAGTGGAGTTTATTCCCTCGGAAAAAAAAATTCATGCCAAAGAAAATTTTCTTTTTACAATCGATATAAATCCCAATCTTCAACCAGGATACCTGGAGTTTATTAACTCCCACCCGGAGTTGAACACAACAATTGTTGCGGGGGTTTTTAATAAACATGGATGGATCAAAGACCTCCCTGTGCCTTTTAGTTTGCAGGAGTTAGTTCAGCGGCAAAAAATTCTCCGGTTCAATCCCCAACTGCCGAAAGGAAATTATTACCTGATTTTTTCGATCTACCATATTGGCACGATCATAGCCACGCGCAACAGTAATAAAATTACACTGGTGATTGAATAATCATTTCCCAGGATTGTAAATAATATTTTGAATATCGGGATCGGCCTGCAGATTGCTCATTTGCCTTTGCACCCACCCGGATCTTATCAAAACATAGTTCGAGACAGGTTTTACTGTATAGCGTTTGGGATTTGGAAGACAGGCAGCAATCATTGATGC
This sequence comes from Chitinophagales bacterium, assembly GCA_044448365.1. GTDB lineage: Bacteria > Bacteroidota > Bacteroidia > Chitinophagales > Chitinophagaceae > VBAU01. Next base: position 1,667 of record JBIOGV010000097.1, on the reverse strand, counting down.
TTCCTGTCGCGACAGGTTAGCCGCTTTTTTATTGAAATATTTTTGTGAAGCCTCTTCGATTCCGAAGATCCCGTCACCCATCTCAGCCACATTCATATACACCTCAAGAATTCTTTTTTTGCCCCAGATCTTTTCGATCATAAAAGTAAAATAAACTTCAAGTCCTTTTCTGATCCAGCTCCGGCCCTGCCACAAAAAAACATTTTTTGCAGTTTGCTGGCTGATCGTACTGGCACCATGTAATGATTTACTTTTTTGATTGTGCTTCATTGCTTTTTCAATGGATTTAAAATCAAAACCATTGTGGTCAGGAAACAACTGGTCTTCAGAAGCAATTACAGCAAGTTTGGCTGCGGCTGAAATCCGATCACGGTTTACATAATCTCTTTGTAAACCGTGCCCGCTAATCCAGCTTGAAAACTGGGTTATTGTGATGGGAGGATTGATCCATTTTAATAAAATAATATAAACAAATTGAGCAATGAATAGAATAATGAAGATTCGTTTTACAAATCGCCATACTGTCGAAAAAAAAATTTTTCTTTCCATCAGGTAAAGAATTATTTCAATTTATCTGCATATAGCAACAAACCCCAGATAAGAGCCATTCCAAAACCAATAAGAATAAGCCCATTCACGCGATTAACAATATGAATATTATGCGGGGTTAATTTTTTCCTGATCTTACCTGCCAGCATTACTTTGGCAATATCTGCAGAAAAGACTATACAGAGACAAATAATAAAAAGAACGAGTTTTTCCTGGATCGTATGATTGATAAATGTGGTGGAAGCGGTTAACCAGAAAAGAAAGACTGCAGGATTCAAAGTGTTCATCAGGTAACCCGATAGTGCAATTTTTATAAAATCGCTTCTCCTGAACTTGATAAAAATCTGTTTGCCTTCTTCATTTACTTTTATTTTTTTGAAGAATACAAAAAAGACACCTATTGAAATCAGGAAAATACTTCCCGCAATTCCGATCTCCTTTCTATGAATACTGAGAGTACTGAATAACTGCGTAAACACATTACTCACCAATACCATTGTGATATCGCTGGCAGAAACCCCAATGATGAAAGCCATGCCGCCTGTATGACCGTTGTTGAGACTTTGCTTGATAATGGAAAACATAACCGGGCCTACTGAAATACTCAGAAGTAATCCGAGCGTAATGCCTTTTAGTAAAGCCTCAATCATAGTGAAAAATACAAAATATCAAAAAGCAAAAGAGGCGAATACAATGAAATGAATAAGAAACCTTTTTTTAAAAAAGTTAATTAATCGGCGGAAGGACATTTGTACGATTGCAGGTTGAACGTAAAATAGATCAAAGCTGTTGCAAACTGATCTTTGTTGGTTGATATGCCCCGCTGGCGACCCTTAATGCCAATGGGTGTTCCCAATTCATAAGATCTGTCTGCCAGTAGTTGAGCAGGATTCACGACTCCGCCCGGCAATGGAGGAAATATCTGACTGTACAAAGCCGGATCTACATAAGTTTTACTTACATCATCAAGGTAATCAGTGCTTGTAAAGCGGTGAGTGACCTCAACACCTATATTAAATCTCGAGTTAAGTGCATATTTTACTCCCACACCAATTGGAATGCAAAGCGCCATTGAGCCGTATGGTTTGCGATCAGGATAAAAAGGGCTTCCCTGGCCT
>JBIOGV010000096.1:0-11791 GCA_044448365.1 Chitinophagales bacterium | reverse complement strand
TTCAGATATTCTTTGAGTGGCATGTAGCTTTCTCTTTTATCTGCTTTTACTTTTTTGTAAAGTGCAAGATCTTCTTTCATCTCTAATTCTTCAATCAGGAATTCATATTCTTTTAATGGTAGTTGAACGGCTACCTTTTTACCTTTTTTATCCGTAACAAATTGGGGGTTTAAAGTCATGCTGTTTTTATAAACAGAATAAAATTACAAAATATTTTTCCATTATTTCTCTCGCGTTGTTGTTGGTCGCCTGACAACAACAATAAAAAGTATACTGCATTGCTCCGGCGCATTTCATGCCCTTGTTTTTCAAACCAAATCATTGTCACTGCGGGCATCATAGCAAAACCCCGGATATTGCATTCTTCCATGTTTACCTACCTTTAGAAAAAGTATTATTTTTTGACACCAAAACTTCTGTAATGAAAAAGATCTTATTTGCTTCAATTGCATCGCTGTTTATGATGGCATGCAACAATGAAAAAAAGGAAGATGACACTTCCAAAAAAACTGATGACATGAAAGCTCTTTATGAAAAAAACTTAGCCGTTGTCAAATCGGCGGTTGCCGCCTTTGAAAAAAAGGATATTGATGGCTGGGCAGCTGCGGTGGCCGACTCCGCAAAATGGAGCTCCCCTGCTTATGGAGATACTGTTAACACCAAAGCACATTGGAAAGAATCGCTGACTGTTTACCTGAACAACTGGAATGATCTGAAACTAACCAACCCAAACTACCTGCCCGGTGTGGATTCTGCCACGCAGGAGCCTGACGGAAGTGTGCGATTTTATGGCGTATGGGTCGGAACACATAAATCAGGTCAGAAAACGTCAGACAAATTTTATGGAGCTTATGATTTTAATAAGGATAATAAAATTGTTTTCGGCGATGAATACTTTGATGTAGGCGGATTAATAAACGCCGTGACTCCAAAAAAATAATTTCATTTTAAAGTCTCCATGTTCTGCATCGTTTCCTGATTTAACGATGCAGAATTTTTTTGTTTGCTTTTTGCTGGCGTTGTTATTGCTCGCCTGACCAATAACTAAAAATAAATTAATCCCCAGCTTACGTCAGCGTTTGCGCCAATATGTAATTAAAAAGCTGCTCGCGACACCTAAACAGCAGCCGGGCAAATAGTATATTATTTATCGTAACAAAAACTTGCTCACTATTAAAGCAATCCCATTACAAGAAACACTATTCCGACCAGACACATGGCAATGCTGATCAGCCACACTGATTTTCTTTTCATCAGCACGGATATGGCCGCTAATGTAATCGACACCTGGAATATCGTAACACTCCTTGAAAGGATCATATGCTTATTAAGGTGCTCTTCGGATTCCTTTTGAAATTCTTCAGCAGTCTGTTTGATGGCCTCCTGTTCTTTTGTGTATCGTTCGGTCTTTTTTTGATCATCATCCGGAACAGGCTGATGAGTAACAGACGAAAGTATTTTGCCTTCTGATGTGGCAATCTCCGATTTGATTCCCTTGGCCTGGTAGTAGGCCCATTGATCGGAGGATTTCATTTGCGCGATCAATGCTTCATTGGCATGATGACCGCCCAGCCACCCGCTGAACGCTGCCAGCACGGCCATTAATGCCGTAGACAACACCACGTACAGCGTCCATTTCTCCTTTCTTTTTTCTTCTGCTTCCTCATGAATTTTTTCCTGCAGGCTTTCGGTTGGATCTTCTAATTCTTCCATACACTAATTTTTATTCAAATTACTTTAAGAAAATGAAATAAATAAAAGATCCCGGTTAAAAACTTTGTCAACAATACCGTTGGTCAGCCGGGCTGTTATTGGTCGCCTGAACAACAACAACAAAAAGTATAAGGCATTGGTCCGGCGCATTTCATGCCCTTGTCATTTCAAACTTGACCATCATCATTGCACCATCATAAAAAAACTTCTTACATTTAATATCCCTGCTATCGGCTTGCTAAAACCATAACCATGTACCTGTCTTCATTAAACAAAACTTTTTTTTATTTTTTCGTAATCAGCCTTTTTTCCTGTAAGAGTAAAAGCAAAACGGATCAGTATGACGCAATAAGTTCATTGGACCTGAAAAGAGGGGAGATCGTTTCCTGTGGTCCGCAAGATGGAGAAATGTTCGGTACTGTTTCTTTTACCGCCAGTGTTCCGTACAATCTAAAAAAGGATTTTAATATTGCGATCGCGTTGCTTCACTCATTTGAATATGATGAAGCTGAAAAAATGTTTGCAAAGATCATTGACCAGGCACCCGATTGTGCCATGGCTTATTGGGGAGTAGCAATGAGTAATTTTCACCCGCTTTGGGCTCCTCCGACTCAACCTGAATTTCAAAAAGGCATGAAAGCTATTCAACTTGCCCGCGCAATCAGTAACAAAACAAAAAGAGAATCGGACTACATTGAAGCCATTGCAAAATTTTATGAAAATGCTGATCATACTGATTACCGCAGCCGTGTATTGAGTTTTGAAAGCGCCATGGAAAAAATTTATGTAAATTATCCCGATGATAAAGAGGCCGTTGTTTTTTATGCCCTGGCATTGGATGCGGCCGCTGATCCTGCTGATAAAACGTATACCAACCAAAGAAAAGCTTTCGCCATTTTAAATCCTGTTTTTGAAAAAGAGCCTTTGCACCCGGGCATTGCTCATTATATTATTCATAATTGTGATTATCCCGGGCTGGCTGAACTAGCATTGCCGGCTGCAAGAAAATATGCATCCATTGCTCCTGCCTCTGCGCATGCCCAACATATGCCTTCGCATATTTTCACCCGCCTTGGTCTTTGGGATGAAAGCATACAATCAAACCTTGTTTCCGTTTCGTCAGCGAAATGTTATGCAGAAAAAGCAAAAATCAATGGCCATTGGGACCAGGAATTACATGGAATGGATTACCTGGTATATGCCTATTTACAAAAAGGAGCCGACGATTTTGCAAAACAACAAGTAGATTACCTCCAAACTATCAATAGTGTATATCCGGCGGATTTTATAGCAGCTTATGCTTTTGCTGCCATCCCTGCCCGTTATTTACTTGAAGGAAAATTGTGGAAGGAAGCGGCCCACCTGCAAATACATCCTGAAAGTTTTCCATGGGGGAAATTTCCATGGCAGGAAGCGATTACTCACTTTGCAAGATTATTGGGTGCGGTTCATATAAACAACCTGGATGAAGCAAATAAGGAATTGGAAAATTTGAAACTACTCTACGAAAAATTAGCCGCACAGAAAGATAAGCGACAAGAGGCAGCGCAAGTCGAAATTCAAATAAAAATATCGGGGGCATGGATAGAGTACAGACAGCGAAATAATGGAAAGGCTTTAGCACTCATGAAAGCAGCGGCAGATATGGAAGACGCAATGGAGAAGCACCCTGTAACACCGGGTGCCGTAATTCCCGCACGTGAATTGCTGGGAGAAATGCTGCTTGAAATGAATAAACCACAATTAGCACTTGAGAATTTTGAACTGGATCTTAAAATACATCCCAATCGCTTCAACGGACTTTATAGTGGAGCGATTGCAGCTGAAAGATGTGGCAACACTGAAAAAGCAACGAACTATTTCAAGAAATTAGTAGAAATCTCCGATACACAAAACTGTAAAAGAATCGAACTGCAGAAAGCAAGATCTTTTTTGTTACATGTTTGATAGCCTGCTGTTTCTTGCGTTCCGATGAATAAGAATATCTCGATGAATGCTATCCCACGTTGTTGTTGGCCGCCTGGCTACCGGCAGGAAGGCCCAAACAAGGGCATCTGGGCGCAAATAAACATTTCAAAATTTATTTAATCATTTACTTGCAAAGCTTGGGATCGATCTTTATTTTAGCACTTTACTTCTCTGATCATTTTAATCCCGATACGGGGTTTCGCAAGTACCCAAATCCTTTAAAGACTTCCCAACAGTATTTTTTGAAGAATAGATGCCGATGTTGATCTTTTGCGGTGACTATCCGTGAACAACCCAAAAAGTTGTCAATAAAAACCGTAAATATGAAGCTGCTTTTAATTGGATTGCTGCTATTCAGCCTCGTTTCCCATGCCCAATACAATGTGGGTGCAGAGCATACTGTAAATGAGCGATGGAAGTTAGATAAGAATAAATGGATAACCGGGGGCCTGGTATTCCTGGCAGGCGCCAGTAAAGGCTTTAATGAAACACTGATATTTCATTTTGATGAATTTCTACAGCGATTCCCGAGAGCAGATCCCCAGTGGTTTGATCCTCAACAAAGCTGGACGAATAAATATAAAGATGGCGATCCTACCCATGGTGCAAGGTTTCCATTGTCGACATCTGTGCTCGTAATGACCACCGATCAATATCACCTGGATAATTTCATAAATAAATCAGCCTGGGTTTCTGCGATCATGATCAAGATGGGTGAAGGAAAGAAGTCATTTAAATATCGTTTATTCGACTTGTTGTATTATACGGCTTGCCATCAATTAGGTTTTGCGCTCACCTATTATCCTTACAGAAGAGATAAACCGATACATTAAGCAGCCTTGTTGTTATTGCCGGGTCAACAACTAAGCATAATATCGAACCCTGATTTCAATAGTGTTCCAATAAAATAAAACTATTCGATTGCTGTCCTGAACTTGTAATATGTCACCATAAGTGCCTGCAAATTTTTGTCATTTCGAATGTAGCGAACTCTGATATATTGGAATAAACTTTGTGAGACCTCTCTGCCTGCAGGAATCTCAAACCCTGAAAAGTATTAGATTCTTTCCCTGATAAATCTGGATCGGAATGACAATCTTCGCCGGATTTCCCTAACTTACCATTAACATTCCACTAATGTCACCAATTCATACTCTCTGAATACTCTCATTCTTTATAAATAATAAAACCAACGCAATGAAACGAAGAAAATTTATCCTGGATTCATCTCTCCTTGCTTTTAGCATTGGAGTATTTGGAAAAATAAAATGGGATGGTCATGCCTATGTAGGTGAAGATCCCACAACAACGGACATTCTGGGTCCCTTTTATCGTCCCGGTGCGCCTTTTCGTACCGACCTTGTTCAACCCGGAACAAAAGGTGAGATACTTCATTTCAGCGGAACAATTTTCGGAAAAGATGGAAAAACACCCGTGAAAAATGCATTGATGGAAATATGGCACTGCAACGAAGATGGCGTGTATGATAATACCTCGGATGATTATACCTATCGTTCGTCATGGAAAACCGGGGATGATGGAAAATACCATTTCAGAACCATTCTCCCGGTTCCTTATAAAGCGGGTGCCACATTAACAAGGCCGGCGCATATTCACATGCGTATTTCAGAAACATCACTGCAGGATCTGGTAACACAGATCTATTTCAAAGGAGATAAACATATTCCGGAGGACATGAGTTCTTCAGACCCCAGGTCATTAAACCGCATTCTTGATATTTCAAAGAATGATAAAAATGAGAAGGTAGTGAAGTTTGACATCACATTAAAAGAAGAGTATGCACTTGATGCAGCAGCATTTAAAAAAATAATGGGCCTGTATGAGATGAGTGATAAATCAATGGCCGATTTTTACAAAGACGGCGATCAACTTTTTGTAAAATTGAATGGCCAGATCATGGAAGCAATGGATTACATAGGAAATAACAGTTTTGAAGGTGGCCTGGGCCAGTTGAAAGTACAGTTTGAATTACTCAGCAATGGTGGCGCTAAAGCAAAACTGAGTTATCCGGATGATGACAGAAAAATAATCTCGATAGAGGGAAATAAAACTCTTAAATATCCCGCTTGATTACTTTGATTACCTGCTTGAAATTTTTGCTTTGGTTTATTTTATGCCTTTGAAATTTCGAATGTATCCGTTGTCACGTGGCTTAATAGAAAGTCTTGCCCGGCCAATGCGCAATAACGCTCCGGTAAGTTATTTTAACGGTTCATCCGGATTTACCATATTACTAACACGGGTAAATAAAGCAAAGGAATATCTTTTGGCTCATGAATAAAATGTACAATGAAAAAACTGCATGGAATGTTCTTCTCTTGTTAATTCGAATTTGGCTCGGTTATAGAATGTTCAGTGCCAGTTATTCTTCTGTGATCGATATTATCTTTCATCCAAATGAAAGAGCATTTTTTGAAAAATGGTTTGGAGAAGAATTGCATTTCCCAATGCCGGTTGCAATGGCATTGATAGCAAAGTCTTCGGAATTAGTTGGTGCGGTCTTTGTGTTCTTCGGTCTTTTTACCAGGGTATTCGCTTCTCTCATTGCCTTTACCATGTTAGTGGCAACACTGGTGGCTAACCTCGGAGAGAATTTTAATATCGATGGAGGCTTTACAATTTCTTATGTCTTATTTGCTTTGATTCTCATCGCAGCAGGCGCCGGGAAATACAGTCTTGATTATTTTCGGTTAAAAAGACCCCATGCTGGTTCCATCCCAATGGAACTTATTTCTTAGGCAATACCCATCGCAACTTGATATGCGGTTACAGGAACCCGTTTAATTAATTTAGTTTACTGTAAACTAACAATATGAAAAAATTTCTTGTACTTATTGCATTCATCACAGGCGTTATGATATTTGTATCCTTTGTTACCCCAGGTACCGGGCGCATGAATATGGTTTCACCGAACGATTCCCTGGAAAAAGACCGTGCAAAATTCTCTGCCCTTGTAAGTGAAAGCATAAAAGGCAAGGAAAAAATGGCCGTTGATTCTGTTTTCTCGAACTTAAAAGTATTGGGAGACTTTCCTGCCGGAAATCTTGTGCTTGCGATGAATGCATGGAGTCGCGGACTGGGAGTTAGTTGCGGTCACTGTCACAATACAGATAATTTCGCTTCCGACGAGAAGCAGACAAAAGAAATTGCCAGGCAAATGGTAAGCATGGGCAATATGATCAGCGAGAAGTTAAGAACGATAAATGGACTGAGCGAAAGACCAATTGTCAATTGCATCACTTGCCACCGCGGGGAATTGAAGCCTGCATTCCGAATGCCTGAAAATAAATGAAGATCTTTTTCCATCCCATCCAAACACATGCAAAAATCATAGCGCGGCAGGATGTTCTGGTCGCGTTCGTATTTTACTACTCCCGGTTCAATCACCTTCATTGAACAGACGCGGGTAAAATTATTTAGGTAATTTTATCAGGACAATTCTTCTGTGAATAAAATTTTTTTTTATGTCTGAACTCAAAAAAATAAAACTCGCCGTTGAAAGAAGTACCAAAGCGCTGACTTTAAAACCTTCCCTGGGTTTGGGTACAGGCATATCAAAAACGAGAATAACAAGTGGATTGAGTTGCAAGATACAGGAAGGCAGCTGGAAGCTGGCGGCAGATATGCCGGAACCAATTGGAGGCAATGGCATGGCCCCCACTCCCGGCGTATATGGACGTGCAGCACTGGGAAGTTGTTTGGCTATCGGTTATATGTTAGCAGCAGCAAAAATGAATATTCCTGTTTTAGCGCTGGAAGTAGAAGTACAGGCAGATTTTGATGATGGGGCCTTGTTGGGTACTGCCGATGTAAATCCGGGCTATTCAGAAGTGAGATATTCCATTACCATTGAAAGCGAAGCTGCTGAAGAAGATATTGTAAAAATGCTTGATGAAGCCGATGACCACAGTCCTTATCTTGATGTATTCAGCCGGGCACAAAATTGCAAGCGTACAGTGCATATTGTCTCATCCAAACTCAACGAATAATGGAACCTGCTCTACAACGAAGGGTACAACGTTATGGCTGGGACAAGGCCGCGATATACTATGAAAATTTCTGGCAACAACAATTGAAACCGGCGCAGGATAAATTACTGGAAATGGCAAGGCTGCAACCCGGAGAAAAACTTATTGATATTGCCTGCGGTACGGGGCTTGTTAGTTTTCCCGCTGCTGAAAAATTGGGGGCCAATGGTTTTGTACTTGCAACAGATATTTCAGATGGAATGGTAAAATTGGGTGTGCAATCTGCGCAGGAAAAAAATTACACTAATATTCGATTTGAAAGAATGGATGCCGAAGAACTGAGCATACCCGATAAAGAATATGACGTTGCACTTTGTGCACTCGGTTTAATGTATGTACCGGACCCTGTTAAAGCTGTAAAAGAAATGTATCGTGTGCTAAAACCCGGTGGCCGGGCTGTTGTTGCCGTTTGGGGACAAAGAGATCATTGCGGGTGGGCCAATCTTTTTGAGATCGTTGATAAAAGAGTTTCTTCAGAAGTTTGTCCTATGTTTTTTAATCTTGGCAACGGCGATATGCTGAAGCGGGTCTTTGAATTCGCAGGTTTTTCTGATGTAATTTTTGAACGCTTGAATACTTATTTGAATTATGATTCTGATGACGATGCCTGCGGCGCTGCTTTCGCCGGCGGACCCGTTGCGCTCGCTTATCATAAATTTTCAGAGCAGGTAAAAAATGAAGCTCATGCTGAATACCTAAGTTCAATAAAATCATTTCGCAATGGGAACGGATATACAATACCCGGTGAATTTGTTGTCGGCATCGGTTTCAAATGATTCTTTCCCTGCATGGTCTCTCCAATCTATTAAATAAAAAAACTGATGATCTCAATTATCAGGGCGAAGGAGAAGGATTCGCAATTACTTTCCGGCATTGGCAAAACATCATTTATAGAATCGCATGGAAACAGCGCTGCTGCTGCAGAAATAAATAGTTACCTGGATGAAAAATTCAATGATGAGGTGCTCAAAGAAGAGTTAAGCGATCCAAAAAATATCTACCATATCATTTATCATGATGATCAACCGGCTGGTTACTCTAAAATTATTTTCAATGTTCCACATTCAACTATTCAGATAAAAAATATAACCAAGCTGGAGCGCTTTTATTTGCTGAGAGCGTTCTACAATTTAAATTTAGGTTTGGAGCTTCTCAGGTATAATATTGAATTGTCCAAAAAAAATAACCAGGCAGGAATGTGGCTATTTGTATGGAGGGAAAACCACCGGGCGGTCAGATTTTATAAAAAAAATGGATTCATAGTGATAGGAAGCTATGATTTTAAACTTACCGAAACTCATTCAAACCCCAATTATCAAATGTTTCTCAGTTATTCTTAGCGGCCTGCTGATATACACCATGTGATCTGAAGCATGAAACTCACCAGTATCAATAAAAAAAAGGCGACAGATCTACTGCCGCCGAAAGAAATTGAAGATTTATTTTTCAGAATATTTAATACTTCTGAGCAATTCTATAAAAGAAGAAACTGGGTGGTCCCTCAACTCCGCCTTCTTTCATTTTATCTTTTAGATCCTTTGAGTTTATAAATGCTTTTGCCTTAGCCATATCTGCTACGGCGAACACAATGGTGACACTATGATTGTCCCCAACAGTATAGCCAAGTACCCTGTCTGTAAGTCCTGCATCCATCCTTGCCTGCTTATGGTCGTCAAAAGCCTTTTTCCACGCATCCCAGTCTTTTACCTTATGCTTGACCATCAGTCGTACCGTTTGTTGGATGGCTGTAGTATCATTCATTACTGTTGTGGTATAGTCCATAGCGACAGGGCCGATAACTCCTCCCTTTTTCATCCTTTCTTTCAGTTCAGGCGAGGCAGCCATTGCCTTTGCCTTGTCTACATCATCCATTTTCAATGCTACCATCACCATATTGGAATCGTCAACTCCTCTCGCAATAACGTAATTATGCAATCCATTGGCCTGGCGAACTGAATCGTGTGAATCATACGCCATTTTCCATTTTGCATAATTAGCCACTTTGTGTTTGATGGTCATAATACTCGTGGGGCCAGACGATGGAGTGGTCATAGTAGTCGTTGCCGTTGTGTCTGTTTTTACTTTTGAAGTATCAGCCGAATTTTCATCAGCTTTTTTTTCCGTTCCTGAATTGCAGGAGCTAAGGATCAGCATACCGGCTCCAACACTTATGGTTGCCAGGAATTTTACTCGTTTCATTTGTTTTAATTTTTTTGTTTAGTAATAATAAAAATCAGGGAACAGAGTGAGCTTACAGAAGATGCGGAATTGGTAATGAAAAAGTAAATTAAAATCAGTAAAGCAAAAAAAAAATTATTTACTAACATCATTTCATACATGTATGGGTTTTTTATAAAAGAAAACGATTAAAACCAAACGTCTTCAAATCCAATTTCGGAAAAATTCTTAACCAAAAATTAATTTTATGAGAAATTTGATAAAGATTGCTGCCATCACTTCTCTTCTCTCCTGTAATCCGAAAAATGATCTCAAAACGAACCCGGTTGCTCATAAAACAGACAATGATTTTTCGTATCCTTATAAGGCCACTTACTCATTCAATGTGATTGTGCCTTCACATCCTGAATAAACTCAAAAAGTTTTGACGGTTTGGAAAATGTTTTAAACCGGCAATATTGGTTCCATGAAACAATATTATGCAGATACCGTCAATTACGAACCCGCCGGTGGCCATAGATTTCACGGCAAAGCTGCAGACCTTTTGAGCTATGCGAAAAAAGATATCAAAGACCCGGATTCAATGCGGTTTGATAGATCAACATGGCAAAGTGTGCCTATTGCAGATAAAAATGAAGACTGGGTGTACATTTGGGCCGCAGAAAGAAGACATCCGAAAAAAGGAAACGCTGACACCTCATTGATCCACGAGCAATGGAAAATTGAAAACGGAAAAATCGTTTATTTTAACCAGTACACTGCCATACCTCCAAAATAATTTTACTCCCGGTTTTTTTTGTAACCTGCCGCAGGTCATAATCCTTCCGGCTCAGACCCGGTAATTTTACCGGATCATCTAAATCTGGAACATGGAAGTATACCACAAGCGTCATCACAGTTTACCCGGTGAAAAAGAAAGTTACTGGAAACATTATTTATTTGAATTCCTGATGTTATTTCTTGCTGTTACTTCCGGTTTTTTTGTGGAAAATCTCAGGGAACATTCCAGCGAGCACAAACGGGAAAAACAATACATCCGGTCTCTTGTTGAAGATCTTAAGATCGATACGCTACAGTTGAATGCCTATATCCGGTTTAATACTGGTATTATCGCTTATTGCGACTCCCTCCAATCGGATATCACACATAAAGATGTATTCAAAAACTCAAATGATTTTTATAATTATTGCAGGGAGTTGGCAAGATATGTAAGATATTATCCTACAGACAGGACAATGGAGCAATTGAAAAATGCAGGCAACATGCGGCTGATCACGAAATGGAATGTATCGAATGCAATTACGGAATACGACCATCAAACCAGGTTCATGACAGAAGTTGATATGCAGTTGAAAGACGAAAATTCAAAATACCGGAATTTACTGGTCGAATTTTTAGATGGCTCTTCCTATGATCAGTTAAACCGGCCCGGCTCATTTATGGATACCGATGTTCGCACAAAAGGCAACCCCACCTTTATCACCAATGATGAGAGGAAAATAAAAATAATTTATAACGAAGCCTTTAGCCTGAAAATACTTTTTAGTTCCGGTAACAATAGTGCACGTAACGTGGTCCGCCAGGCAAGAATTCTGCTTCTATTGCTACAAAAAGAATATGGGATAAAATAAAATTTTCTATCCTTGTGTTGCTATCGTTGAGTTGATCTAATAAAAATCTGATAGCAGCAAGCAAGTGCTGGTTCAGGCTTTTATGTTTTTATCAATTCAAACCCATCAAAACGAAATAAGACATTCCTGCCAGCCGACTGGCAAAAACAGGCAGGAATGTCATTTTTTACAAAAAATATTAATTCGAGGCCACAACTTTTACAACCCGGTAAATAACAGAACCTCTCCTGTTCAGTTCAATGGCATTGATCT
>JBIOGV010000095.1:0-11851 GCA_044448365.1 Chitinophagales bacterium | reverse complement strand
TTTTTTGGATTAAAAGGGATAGTGAAAATTTATTTCCAAACAATCTTTTTAATCATTTGAATCGTGGTTCTGAATTTTTCTCCATAACTCCGGAATTCTTTTGATCCAAACCAGCTCTTTCATCTTTTCCTTTGCTTCTATCGCGGGCGAACCAAAATAATTTTTTCCGCCTTGCAGTGAAGCCGGCGTTCCGCTCTGTGCAAATAAAACAGCACCTTTCCCAATGGTAATCGTTTTGCTAATACCTACCTGTCCCCAAAGAATTACTTCATCTTCAATGGTAGTGGCTCCTGCAACCCCGACCTGGGCGGCGAACAAACAATTTTTTCCTATTGCCGTATCATGACCGATATGAATAAGGTTATCCAGTTTTGTACCGGCGCCAATAATTGTATCACCACTTACACCCCTGTCAATTGTGCAACCGGCTCCTATTTCTACAAAATCTTCGATCACCACTCTTCCACAACTGTTCATCTTTTTGTAATGAACACTTCGATCTGTTTTTTTATTATAATAAAAGGCATCACTTCCGATCACACTTCCGGGTTGAATGATTACATGATTCCCGATGATACAATGATCCAAAATTGTGACATTAGGATAAATGATACAATGATTCCCGATACTTACATGATTCCCGATATAGACATTGGGCATAACTACGGTTCCTTCACCCTTTGTTGAGTTTTCACTGACCATTCTCATTGATGGAATAAAAGGACGAAAATGATTTACCAATTTTAAATAAGCTTCAAAGGGATCATTCACGATCAATAAAGCTTTACTATCCGGAAAACCGGTTTCTTTATTAATAATGATAAACGTAGCTGCTGAATGAATGCAGGTGTCATAGTACTTTGGATGATCGACAAAGACAATATCGCCGCTTTCTACTTTATGTATTTCATTGATGCCGGTAGCATTTCCGTCTTTATTCCCCAGAATTTTTGCCCCGATGAATTCAGCGACCCATAATACAGGAACAGGCTTTTCAAAACGCATATTGATAGTTTTGTGCAAAGTTAACCATCACCTGTTTCCACTCAATTTTTGTAATAAAGAGGTTTTTTTCATTTTTTAAGGGTTTACTCTCTTCTTCCGAAAAATTATTTTTTAACTGTTTTTATCAAAGCATTTCGTTTTATTCCGAAATTTTTACAATCATCAATGCTGTGATTATGGCACGAATAAAATACTTTTGATAAAATAGACCTGTTGAAACATTGATGAATAAAGGGTTTCAGCGGAATAAAAAATATTGCAGAATAAACATCATCTTTAAATCTTATTTTCTTTTGTTTGAATCAGGTTACGAAATCCTGCTAAAATTGATTGTCCTTATCCACAAGCAAATAAAAAATGTTAATAAAATTCTTTACAAAATTTTTTTAGTTCGCAAAAATTATTTCTAATATTGTGCAGGGAAATTTTATTTCCCGGTACTTACTAACCCATCCATTATAATTATCCCGACGTCTGTCGGGATTTTTCTTTGTATAGGTTCGGGTAAAAATTTGTGGATTGCCATTATCATTTATTGACCATTAAAAACAATATAAACGGGCATTTGCCACACATTTCCAATAACTTTACTATTGAAGTAAATTCTGATGCATGCTTAAATCGATGACTGGTTTTGGAAGAACGGAACAAACTGTTGGAAATAAAACGTTCCAGGTCGACATAAAATCATTGAATGGAAAACAGTTTGAACTATTGCTAAAGCTTCCGGGTTTTTTAAAGCCACTTGAATTTGATATTCGCCGTATTCTTTCCAGCAAACTTGGCCGTGGAAGTATTGATTGTACAATAAGCCTTAAAGAAACGGGGAATGCAAAGCCTGTATCCATTAATACAGACCTGGCAAAGGCCTATTACAAAACTCTTGCTGAGCTGTCCGGGGCATTGAATTTGGATCCCTCGCATATTTTAAGCACACTTGTTAAACTTCCGGAAGTGATCACTCCAACTGCTGATACATTAACTGCTGAAGAATGGAATGATTTTGAAAAAGTATTACATGCCGCCATCGATGATCTGAATCTTCACAGGGCGGAGGAAGGAAGATCTTTGGAAGAGGACCTGTTATTGCGGATCGATAATATCTCAAAGCAGCAAGATGAGATAATAAAACTTGAACCGCTGCGCCAGCAAAGGATAAGGGATGGAATAGTAAGGTTGCTGGAAGAAAAAGTGGGGAAAGAAAATTATGATGGAAATCGCCTGGAACAGGAATTGATTTATTATATAGAGAAAATTGATATCAGCGAAGAGCAGGTGAGGTTAAAAAACCATTGCGATTATTTTAAAACTACCATGTCTGAACCAGAAGAGTCAAAGGGGAAAAAGCTTTCATTTATACTCCAGGAAATAGGAAGAGAGATCAATACTACCGGTGCCAAGGCTTATGATGCAACCATTCAAAAATGTGTCGTAGTTATGAAGGATGAACTGGAAAAGGCAAAAGAACAAATCCTGAATGTACTATGAAGGCACAAAATTCAAGGAACAAGGAACGAGGATCACGTTAGCTTAATACATACAGAATAAATCGTTATCATACTTACCCCTTGTACCTTGTAGCTTGTACCTTGTTCAATATATCTTTGCAGAATGAAGCTGATAAAAATTTGTTTCTTTTTTCTTTTGCCCGGTGCCTTACTTTTTTCATCCTGCACATCTATTGATCTCTACGAAAAAGATGTAACGATTCCCGGCTTTAAATGGAAAAGCAGTTTTAAACCTGAATTCACATTTATGATAAAGGATACAACGGTTCCTTACCAGCTTTTTCTTGTCTTAAGACATAATGACAAATACAACTACAATAATATTTGGATCAATTTATATTCTCAGCCTCCCGGCGACAGTTTGCACAAAGCCGCTTTTGAACTTCCATTGGCGACGAATGAAAAATGGCTGGCTACCGGTATGGATGATATTTACGAACACCGGATCAGGATAACAGATCCGCAGTATTTTAAGGCCGGCCTTTATCATTTTAAAGTGGAGCAGATCATGAGAGAAGACCCGCTGGAAAATGTAATGGATGTAGGGCTGAGAATGGAAAAAAAGCAATAATGCTTTTATGCTATGCCTCACAGTAACAAAAAAAGAATTCGTCTGGCCACTACAATTTACTGGCTCCTTCTTTTTTATATCGTAGCCGCCCTGGTATGGTGGTTTATTTCTCTTGAAAAACAAAACCGGCAAATGACAGATTTTAAGATAAGCCAGTTAAATGCTGCCATCGATGCATCTCATGATCCTGTACTTTTTGATGCGACAATTACAAAGATCAAACTGGACCACAAAAGAGATCTTGTAAAGTACATAAGTGAAGGCTCAACCTTTCTTCTCCTGATATTAATAGGAGCTGCTTTTGTGTATCGCTCTGTTCGCAGGCAATTTCTTCTTCAGCAGCAGCAACAGAATTTTATGATGGCAGTCACTCACGAATTAAAGACACCGATTTCAGTTGCAAGACTGAACCTTGAAACTTTGCAAAAACATCACCTCGATGATGATAAACAGAAAAAACTGATCCGCATGACACTGGAAGAAACCGAAAGATTAAATACATTAACCAATAATATCCTGATCTCTTCGCAGCTGGAAGGAGAAGGTTACCTGATTTCAAAAGAAGAACTTGACCTGAGTGACCTGTTTAAAGACTGTATCCGGAGTTTTATGCAACGTTTTCCTGAACGAAAATTTGATGAATTCATTGAACCCGATATGGATGTTAAAGGCGATCCTCTTCTGCTTCAATTGCTCATTAATAACCTCCTGGAAAATGCCATTAAATATTCTCCAAAAGAAAAATCGATCATTTGCCGGTTGAATCAACATGATCGAAAGATAGAACTTAACATTATTGATGAGGGTCCCGGCATTCCTGCTGATGAAAAGAAAAACATATTTAAAAAATTTTATCGCATTGGAGATGAAGCTACCCGGCAAAAACAGGGAACAGGACTTGGCCTGTACCTTTGTAAAAAGATCGCCGGGGATCATGGCGCAAACATTGCAGTGACAGATCATTTACCCTTCGGAAGTAATTTTACCGTTAGTTTTATAGCAGACGATATTGCTCAATAAAGGATGAGTATTCGCAAAGAGGATTGAGGCAATGGACAAATAGAGTGACTGGTACAGCATAAAATAATTTAATAATGACAGGAGAAAAAAGACCATCAATATTATTAGTGGATGATGAAGAGAATTTGCATGAAGCCTTGAAGCTAAATCTTGAATTGGAAGGTTATGAAGTTACCTCTGCATTCAACGGGGCCGCAGCATTGAAGGCTGTCGATGCTGAATATTTTGATCTGATTATTTTAGACGTGATGCTGCCGGAAATGGATGGTATTGCTGTGACAGAAACGATACGATTGCAAAATCTTGAGGTACCGATTTTGATACTGAGTGCGAAAAACACCAGTGCTGAAAGAGTATTGGGTTTAAAAAAGGGAGCTGATGACTATCTCACCAAACCATTTAATCTTGAAGAGCTGATCCTTCGTGTGCAGAAGCTGATTGAGAAAAATAAAAGACTCCAGGATAAATCTTCGGTAGGGGATACTTATAGTTTTGGAAATAATACGGTTGATTTCAAAGCACAGGAGGCAATCACAAAAAATGGAGGAAAGGTTCAGCTAAGCAGGAAAGAAAGCATGTTGCTAAAACTACTGATCGAAAATAAGAATGAAGTAGTGCCAAGAGAAAAGATTTTACAGGCAGTTTGGGGCTATAATGTTTACCCAACAACGAGAACCATTGATAATTTCATTCTCAGCTTCAGAAAATATTTTGAAGAAGATAGCCGTAATCCTAAATATTTTCATTCAGTGAGAGGAGTGGGATATAAATACGCTGAATAAGCCGGATCACCCATCGGGCCTATGATTTCTCAATCGCTGAAAGAAATTTTTGGGTATTTTCCAGGAGTTCGTTTTTATTAAGATTCATTTCCGCATTCGTATAAATTCCGGTCTCGCATTGATGAATGATTTCCGTTAGTCTGGTAACGAGTTCCCTGTTTATTCCTTTGGAGATTAAAATATTTGATAAGTCTTTTTTGATCATTTGAGGATTGGGGTTACTGAACCGGTCATTGAAATAATTCCATATACAGCGGTCAAGGGATTCATAGAATATCTTGTCCCTATCATCTAAAGCTGATCTTGCCGGCATCAATATTTCCTGGATCGGGATGAAAACTTTTGCAGGTTCGTAAAGTTTCTTTTGCTTCCCCGCCCTTGTTGTTTTTCTTTTGTGCATTGTCCAAATGATGATTCCCGTTGCCAAAACGAAAAGACCGATCGCGAATAATATCCATTTAGAATGATCATTTGATCTTCCGGAAATTTTGGGAATCAACGGCGACTTGCCATTTTTGGACCTTGCACTTATAAAAATTCTAAAAGGTTTTGCGGAGATGGTTTTATACGTTTTGGTTTTTAGATCAAAAAAAGAAAAAGAGACAGGCGGAATTGTATAAAACCCCGGCTTGTTACTCACAAAAGCGTATTTAAATTTTCGCTGACCTGCCAAAGGGACCTGTTCTTTATCAAATGTGTCTTTAACAGAAGGTTCAAAAGCTTCAAAGCTTTCCGGCCAGTTAATGATCGGGGCATTCACTCGCTGAAAATTTCCAGCGCCATTTATTTCTACCAGCAAAGAATCCTCTTCGTTCTTTAATAGAGAATCCTTTGCAACAAGAGCGGTTATGGAAAAATTTCCTACGGCACCAGCATAAATATCAGCAGGATTCTTCCCCGGAAGTGGTTTGACATTAGTAACAACAGGCGTACTTTTTATATTCAGTTCATATACTTTGGTATTTAACGCATTTTGCCTGGCGGGGTCTTTGTTATACATATTTTCGCTGACTGCAATGTTTGTTTTCTTATTGACCTCATTTTGTGAAAATTCAACCTGGTTGGCCAGTTCCATTGCATCAATGGTAAAAACGCCTGCCTGCAAAGGGTAAAGTTGTAATTTCCTGATTGTATGAACATCAAACCAATGACCATTCAATTTTTCTTCGGACTGCACCTGGTCATCTACTTCAACCATATCATACACACTGAAACCATAAAATCCCGGATTTTTTATAATATTCGATTTTGACTGGAGTCTTGAGTACAATTTGAACGTTGCAACAAGCGGCTCGCCAATAAAACATGTCTGTTTATCGATGGTTAATTTCAAAAACAGATTCTCGCGAATTTTTTTTATTGGATCTTCCCCCGGCTTTAAAAAATAGGATGATTCATCAGACCCTCCCGGGGAGATGATTTTCACCACAACGTCATTACTTTTTAGCATTTTTCCATCGACCAGACAGGAGGCCCCCGAAATCCTGAATTTTCCTTTGTTTACTGAAGCCAGCGTGAACACCATATTCTGATATTGAATTGTTTTATCATTTGCCATTAATTTTTTGCCGGAATATATATGAGGACCCGTAACAACCCTGAATCCCGGAAATATTGGCGATGAAAAATCAGAAATTTTGTCTGCACCTTCAAGAATGTATTGTACCTGGAATGATTCACCCACAGGGATGGCATATTGAGGGACAATAGTTCTAAAATTTACCTGGGCAGCACCAGTTAAAAAAATAAAATGTGAGATAATTGAGAGACATAGAATATGACTGCATCTATTCATCTTAATAAAAGTAAAGAAGGAACGTGAAAGAGGAGTTATGAAAATGATAAAATGGTTTCCGGAACTATTCAGTTAATATCACCTAACTGCGGTCGTAAAATTATATCTTCCACGCAGGCCTGGGGCGAAAGCTGTGAAGCGGCATAGATCATTTTGGCAATGTCTGCAGATTCCATAAATCTTTTCTTTTCAATTCCACTGGAAGCCCATGAATCGGTATAGGCAGCGCCCGGAAAAACGGTTGTAACCTTTATATTGTAGGGTTTCAATTCTTCCCTCAGGTTTACTGAAAAGCCACGCAATGCAAATTTACTAATGCCATAAGACCCACCTCCGGGGTAGGCTTTTAAACCTGCGATAGACGACATATTGAAAATATGCCCGCTTTTTTTCTCAATCATTGCAGGAACAATGACACGCGTAAGATGATAAGCACTGTATAAATTTGTTTCAATCATTTCTTCAAGAGCACCCTCTTCCTCATTATATACATTGGATCCTGTAAAGCTTCCTGCATTATTTACAAGTATACCGGGTGAACAGTTTTTCAGGCACCATTGACCAAATGCCCGTGCTTGTTCTTTTTTACTGAGATCATAAGGTTTTGCCTTGATGGTGATTGAAGGGAATGTATTCTTCAATTCTTCAACTGTTTTATACAAACGAACTTCATTCATGGCAGTGATATAAAGATCGTATCCATTTTCAGCAAAGATTTCTGCTATAGATTTTCCCAAACCTCTTGAGGCGCCCGTGATAATGATATTTTTGTCAGGATCCTGCAAAGGCGTGTTTATTTTTTTATTCATAGTAAGTTTGCAAATTACATAACTAATGTATCAATTATGAGTTTTCGGAACTCCCCTTCGGGGAAGAGCGGCAAATACAAGCATCTTTTTTTCGATCTCGACCATACTCTCTGGGATTTTGAAGCAAATGCAAGGGCTACTCTGCTGGAGCTGCACGCGGCTCTGCAACTGGAAGAAAGGGGCATCAATGATTTTGAACTTTTTCATAAGAATTATCTTATGCACAACGAAAAACTTTGGGAACGATATCGTAATGGGTACATTAAACAGGAAGAACTAAGAGTAAAAAGAATGTGGCTGGCCTTGCTCGATTTCAAAATAGCTGATGAGGGATTAGCAAAAGAAATGAGTGTTCGCTTTTTGGACCTGTTACCCACAAGAACTATCTTATTTCCTTATGCAAAGGAAATATTACAATACTTAAAGGATAAGCAATACATCCTGCATCTTCTTACTAATGGGTTTGAGAAGACGCAGCATAACAAGCTTATGTATGCCGGTTTGAAACCTTTTTTTAATGAAGTAATCACTTCGGAAGGTTCCGGCAGCCTGAAGCCCAATAAAGCGATCTTTGAATTTGCTTTTCAAAAATGTTCAGCGGGGGCTGATGAAAGCATTATGATCGGCGATAGCATTGAAGTGGATATAGTCGGCGCCATGAATGCAGGAATTGACCAGGTGTATGTCAATCATCTTGGAATTGAACCAACCATAAAGCCTACCTATACGATTCATTCTTTGAAAGAGTTGGAAGAGATTCTTTAATTAGCCAATTAGATGATTGAAAAATGTTTTAATGCCTGTCAATCTTATCAATTAGTATATTGACACATTATCAAATCAGCCAATTACCAGGTCGCAATTACAGTAACACCGCCTTTTGCCTTATCACCAATCTTTACATTCAGTTTTACGTTCAGCGGCATGATCACGTCTACCCTGGATCCGAATTTGATAAATCCCATTTCAGCCGATTGTTCTGCTTTTTGCCCCAACTGTAAGAAATTTACAATCCTCTTTGCCAGTGCTCCTGCAATTTGTTTTACTAATATTTCTCTTTCATTATTTCTGTAAACTGTAGACTGCCGTTCGTTATCAGTGGATGATTTTGGATGCCAGGCCACCAGATATTTTCCCCGGTGATATTTACTATAGACCACTTCACCCGAAACCGGGTTGCGGTTTACATGTACATTTAATGGACTCATGAAAATGGAAAGCTGTATACGACGATCCGTGAAATATTCGTCTGCCTGGATCTCTTCAATTGCCACAATCTTTCCATCGGCGGGAGCGATGATGGATTTTTTATCGAATGTATAGTCTCTTTGCGGAATGCGAAAAAAGGAAATGATAAAAATCAGTAAAGCAAGGGTTCCAAAAAAAATAAGCCAGCTTAACCAGGGAATATAAAAACTAAAAAAATAAAAGAAAAGAATATTAATAGCGCCAAACAAAATGGTACTCCACGCAATAGTGCTATAGCCTTCCTTATGAATGGTCATTTCCGAAATTGAGTCGTAAAGATAGTAAATTGATTAGTGGTGACTAGTGAGTGATGAGTAAGTCAGCGCATAAGAAAATAAACATACAACCATACAAAAGGAATAGCTATAAGCAACGAATCAAACCTGTCTAAAAAACCGCCATGTCCCGGCATAATGTGCCCGCTATCCTTAACATTAGCCCTCCTTTTGAGTTTTGATTCAAGAAGATCACCAAAAGTGCCGGTAATGGAAACGATAGCAGCGAGTATCACTAAACCATAACTTATAATGCCAAAATGAAAAACATAATATGCCAGTAAATAGATTACGACAACACAAAAAATAATTCCTCCAACGGTGCCTTCCCAGGTTTTCTTAGGAGAGATTTTTGACATCTGCGTTTTGCCAACCAGGGAACCGACTATATAAGCCATGGTATCGTTGATCCAAAGAGAGGCGATGATCGATGCGGGGTAGAAATATACCCTGGCTATTACAAAAAAACTCTCTTGGAAATGAATAACCGTTTTACCATACAGATTCATTATTAATCCAAGGCTTAATGAAATATATAAATAGCCCCCGACCGACATCCATTTTGCTTTGCTTCTTAATTTCCTGTTTTGAAAAAGAAATGAACCTATCGAAACCAGGCAGAGAATATATAACATCCATTTGAGACTCATTCCAAATGAACCAATCGATATCTCAGGATCAACTGAGTAGCCCGTAAAAGCCAACGTGCAAAAGATAATGTAGCCAATAAATATCAGCAAGTATTTAATTAAACGATCCATTCGCGTTTTGAATATCTTTTCAACCAACTTCAAATACTCCCACCAGCAACCAAAATGAATTACAGAAATCAAAATAAAAAATGTCCAGCGATTTATGAGTAAACCGGCTAACATCACTGCTGCAAAAATGATTGCAGTCAGTGTTCTTGTTTTGAATGTTTGCCAGTTGAATGCCATGGGTTAGCAATTGAATTTTCGAAAATGTTTCGCAGAAAACTGAACTTTAAAATATGAAGCTATTCGACTTCGCTCGGCGCAGGTTCTACAGAAGTTTAATAGCAGCATTGATACCGGTCTCATAAAATTAATTATTGATTTCCCACGGTACTTTGTTGCGAATATCACTGAGAGATGTACCACGGTGATCCGGAGGAGGTGAGATCCTTTTTAAAACCATCAGTAAATAAATAATAAAGGGAAGTACCACTAATCCTACATAAACGAATAATAAAGGAGTATTTTCCTCTGCTGCCTGTTTGATGGATTGGTTATGGCTAAAATAAAATTGTGAAACGGCAAACGCATTATTAGCGAAATGAGCAAGAATGGATAGCCAAAGGCTTCCTGTATAATAATAGATCAATCCAAGAAGGATCCCTAAAAACATTCTTGGTAAAAATCCATAGAAAGAAAAATGAACAGCGCTAAACAGGATGCTCACAATTAAAATAGCAAGCCACGGTTTTTGTATTGATCTTGTTAAAAAATTCTGAAGGCCGCCCCGAAATAAAGTTTCCTCGCATAATGCCGGTAAAAAAGCCATAATAAACAACCCCAATAAATAATCACTAAAATTTTTTAGCTGCATAATGGCTTCCACCTGGCTATTATAGTCATTTTCTAATTTTTGAAAACTTTTTTGCAATGAAGCAGATACAGGAATATGCTGATTTATATAACCCAGCAGCTCAGATGAAAATAGTGCAAGGAACATAATAGCAAGAACGACGAGGATTTGTATCCAGTGAAATTTTTTTGTAAATCCTAATAGTTTATAAGGTCTCCTGTTGAGCAATACAGCAGCGGCAATGGCGGGTATAAAAAAACCAAATAAAGTGCTGATGACCTGAACTACTTTAAATGCGCTGCTATACGCAGGGTTTCCTAATTGATCCTTCATTTCCAGTATGCCTTTACCCGTCATGCTGGTCCATACAGGCACACTTATGAGTGTACCCACAAAGAGGCCAACGATGGCAAACCCAATAATTATAAAAAATCCAGCCGTATATGAAATGCCTTTCGAATTGCTATCGTACATAGATTGATTTACTTTTGCAGCTCAAAAATAACAGCAATTAATAATTATTAATTAATAATTATTAATTCCATTGATAATTCAGATGGTTAGTATAGGAAACATACGATTGCAGGATTTTCCCCTCCTGCTTGCACCGATGGAAGATGTAAGTGATCCGCCATTTCGTGCCGTGTGCAAGGCAAATGGCGCAGATCTTGTGTACACTGAATTTATTTCCAGCGAAGGATTGATTCGGGATGCTGTTAAGAGCAAACAAAAGCTTGACATTTTCGACTATGAAAGACCTGTTGGGATTCAAATTTTTGGAGGCGATGAAGAGGCCATGTCAATGAGCGCAAAAATTGTTGAAGCCGTAAATCCCGATCTTGTTGATATAAATTTTGGTTGCCCGGTAAAAAAGGTGATTACAAAGGGAGCGGGAGCCGCTGTATTAAAAGATGTGGAGTCAATGGTCAAACTTACAGAGGCAGTCGTAAAATCAACATCATTACCTGTCACCGTTAAAACCAGGTTGGGTTGGGAT
This sequence comes from Chitinophagales bacterium, assembly GCA_044448365.1. Classification (GTDB taxonomy): domain Bacteria; phylum Bacteroidota; class Bacteroidia; order Chitinophagales; family Chitinophagaceae; genus VBAU01. The sequence continues at coordinate 293 of JBIOGV010000095.1, read as the reverse complement.
GAGAATACAAAAAATATCAGGGAAGTGGCTGAGCGATTACAGGATGCGGGTATCCAGGCATTGGCTATTCACGGAAGAACAAGAGCACAACTTTACAAAGGTGAGGCAGACTGGGCATTGATCGCAAAGGTGAAAGAAAATCCGCGAATTCACATACCCATTTTTGGCAATGGTGATATTGATTCTCCTGAAAAAGCGCTTGAGTATAAGAATCGTTTTGGAGTAGATGGTATTATGATCGGGCGTGCAGCAATTGGTTATCCATGGATATTTAATGAGATCAGCCATTTTAT
>JBIOGV010000094.1:0-11953 GCA_044448365.1 Chitinophagales bacterium | reverse complement strand
GTAATTCAAAGAAGCGCCTGCATTATATTTGGCGTATATACCGATATTCCATCCGGCATTCACCGAACCATTTGTTCCAAACGATTTATTCTTTATCAATTTAATATTGATGATACCGGCATTACCTGCCGCATCATATTTAGCTGATGGGTTGGTGATAAGTTCGATCGCTTCGACCTGCGAAGATTGCAGGGTCTTGAGATAAGTTGCGAGGTCGGCGCCCGTTAAAGGCGTCACTCTGCCGTCAACATACACCTGCACTCCATTTTTTCCAGCCAGGCTGATGTTATCGTCTTTGTCAAGCAGCACACCCGGTGATTTACGCAACAGCTCCAATGCATTTGATCCCACTGCATTGATGGTACCTTCTATATTTAAAATCGTTTTATCGGCTTTTACTTCCACCATGGGTTTGCTTGCATTCACCGTTACGTTACCCATGCTGCCGGAAATTTTTGCCAGGTGCAATTCCGGTATCGTCACATCAGATCCTCCCAATGAAAATGCGGAAGAGAATTCAGGTTGATAGCCTACAAAACTTGCGATCACTTTATAGTTACCTTCTTTGATCCCTGAAAAACTATAAAAGCCATTCGCTTTTGTAACAGCTAGTTTAATAATAGAAGAGTCGGTGGCTTTGACCAAACTTACCGTAGCACCGCTAAGAGGAGCCGCGGTTTCATCTTTTGCCAAACCGCTTATCTGTTGTGCCTGTGAAAAAATCGCAGTTGCAGTTAGCAGAAGTAAAAATAGTATTCTCATAATTTTTGATTTTAGGTTTCGGGTGCGAACATAAAGGCCAATTTGAGCGGGAAAAAAAACGTTATGCCAACAAGGTTTTTAGCGTGACGAAACGGTTAAATAGGGGATATTTTTTGGCGCAGCTTTATTACTTCGCTGGTTTTCTCTTTCAATTAATAAAAAAGTATTCTTTTCGCAGGGGTTCATATTCATTTTAAAAAATTCTTTGCAGGATGGCGTACTTTCAGAGACCAGGGCAATGATCCATTTTTTTCTGTTAGATAAAAAAAATAAAATTGCCTGGAGGGCATACCCTGACGAGATTTCAGGGGATCGAAGCTGTGTAGATTATTTGAAGGGTTCGGGAGGGGTGCACTCCCGGGCGTCGGTGTTTCGCCATTTTTTCACCGAATTTCAGATTCACTCAATAGAACCCTGGGAATTAGTTGATTTGACGCGTGGGTTCGAGCCCCTGTAAGACTTCATTACCGATATGTAAATTACTAACTTAGGTACCGACGCAACTGAAACATAATGTTTATTCTGCAGTGAGGTTCCAAATAAATTAGTATATCTTTTGTGCTTATTTCTCTCCTTAACTTTTAAAATTTCTTTATGTACAAGCTGCTTATTTTTTTTGTATTCGCAGGTACAAGTTCATTTGCCCAGGAAACACTGTTGCTGCGATCACCTTCTGTAAAAAATGATAGAATAGTATTTGCCTATGGCGGCGATGTATGGATGGCTGATCGGGATGGATCACATCCGCAGCGGCTCACTGTGAATCCGGGTGTTGAAACAAACCCAATGCTTTCACCGGATGGCAAGTGGATTGCGTTTAGCGGAAACTACGATGGCAATGATGATATCTATGTAATGCCCTCAACCGGCGGCACACCAAAAAGATTAACCTTTCATCCTGCTGCTGATGTTATGAGAAGTTGGGATGGAAATGATGAAATTGTGTTTGCATCTTCAAGACAACAGTGGCATTTTTTAATGCAAAATTTGTTCGAGGTAAATATAAATACAGGTATGGAACACATGCTGACTATGCCTGAAGCAAGCGAGGGCAGCATTTCGCCTGACAGAAAATATACAGCATACATAAGATCACTGGACGTAAATGAATGGGCATCGTTCAGATTGTATCGCGGTGGCGATAAAACACGCATTTGGATATTCAACAATCAAACACATGATATAGAAGAAATACCTGCAGCAAATTCCAACAGCCTGATGCCGGTGTGGACAGATAATAATACAGTCTTTTTTCTGAGCGACAGGGACAATCATTACGTGAATGTTTATAAGTACAACCTTCAATCAAAAATAATAACACAAATAACTTTTTACAAAGACTTCGATGTGAAAACGCTTTACTCAAATGGCAATGAGCTGGCGTTTGAACAGGGTGGAAAAATATTTTTACTAAATGCATTAAGCGGCCAGTCAACGCATGTACCAGTTATGATACAGGAAGATATGATAGCAAAGCGCCCTTATTTTGCCGATGCAGGTGGTAACATAAATAACATAAACATTTCTCCCTCAGGTGTAAGGGCTGTGATGGAGGTGCGTGGAGAAATATTTACTATTCCATCAGATAAAGGTGATGTAAGAAATATTACTAACACCACAGGCGCAAATGATCTTGATCCTGCATGGAGTCCCAATGGGCAATTCATTGCTTACTTCAGTGATGAAAGCGGGGAATACACCTTAAAGCTTCGTGATCAGAAGGCGGAGAAGGAAGCGATCACAATAAAACTTGACAGTGCAGATTTCTACTTTCATCCCGTGTGGAGTCCTGATAGTAAAAAAATTGCCTATACAGATAAGAAAAGAAAATTATTTGTGATAGATATCAAAGATAAGAAACCGATTGAAATCGATAAAGACTGGTACACACCAGGCGTTCCTCAAATAAATTATGCATGGTCATCAGACTCGAAATGGATAGTATACAACAATCGTCTTGATAATCATTTTAACGCGATTTTTCTATATGATGTTACAAATAGTAGAAAACATCAATTGACAGATGCGATGAGTGAAGCCAACTATCCGGTATTCAGTAAAGATGGCAAATACATTTTCTTTACTGCGAGTACGAATTTTGGTCCGGCTGAAGCATGGCTCGACCTGAGCAGTTATGATCATGAAACAAGAAGTAATATCTATGCCGTTGTCTTATCGAAAAAAAATCCCTCTGTATTGCAACCAAAAAGTGATGAAGAAACCATAAAGACAGAAGAGGAAAAACAAACAAAAACAAACACAGATTCAAAAAAATCAAAAAAAGTAACCACAGATAAATCAAATGCAGGGAATGCAGATACTTCAAAACCAATAATAGTTGAAATTGATCTTGATAATATTCAGCAACGCATAGAGACATTGCCTGTACCCGCAAAAAATATTTCATCCCTGAATACAAATGTTGATGGGCAGTTGTATTATCTCACGCAGGATTATCATACTGCGACTTTTACAATCAACAATTATGACATTGACAAAAGAAAATCTGATGTGGTAATGCAAGGAATAGATAGATATATTGTTAGTAATGACGGGAAAAAATTATTATATGCTGCTAGTGGATCTTATGGCATTGTTGCAACGGGAGGTAAACTGAATGCAGGGGATGGTAAATTGAATACATTGGCTATAAAAGTGTATGTTGATCCCGAAAAAGAGTGGTCGCAAATGTACAACGAAACATGGCGCATTGAAAGAGATTTTCTCTATGTAAAAAATGCCAATGGCGCCAACCTTGAAGCATTGAAAAAAAAGTATGCTGTATTTCTTCCTTACCTCGCACATCGCAGCGATTTAGAATACCTTTTTAAAAATATGCTGGGTGAATTGGTGCTTGGCCATGTGTTCGTGGGGGGTGGAGATTTTCCAAAAACAAAATATGTGAGTGTTGGTTTATTGGGCGCAGATTATGAGACTGTAAATGGACACTACCGCTTTAAAAAAATATATTCCGGCCTTAATTGGAACCCTGATTTAACCTCACCTTTAACACAACCGGGCATTGATGTAAAAACGGGTGAGTATTTGCTTGCGGTAAATGATGTTCCGCTTGATGCAAAAACAAATATTTATAGTTTGTTTCAAAACACTGCGAACAAACAAACAAAAATCACAGTAAATGATTCAGCTACGCTGCATGGAGCAAAAGATTTTATAGTAGTGCCCGTTGAAAACGAATTTGGTTTACGCAGAATGGATTGGGTGGAAACAAACAGGAAAAAAGTTGATTCTCTAAGTGATGGAAGAATTGCATATGTGTATTTGCCTAATACTGCAGACCAGGGTTATGATTTCATCAACCGCTATTTCTTTGCACAGCTAAATAAGGATGCTGTTATAGCTGACGACCGTAACAACATGGGCGGTTATGCAGCTGACTATATTGTTGATCTGCTCGCGCGCAAAACAGTGATGTATTCAAACCAACGTGATAACAAGCCCTTTTCCATTCCCAATGCTGTGATCAATGGCCCGAAGATCATGCTTACCAATTCTCATGCTTTATCAGGTGGAGACCTTATGCCCTATATGTTCCGCGCAAAAGGTGTGGGCAAATTGGTGGGCACTACTACTTTCGGTATACTCGTTGGGAATTCAATGGGCCATACATTGATGGATGGTGGGTACCTAACCGCGCCAAATATTGGCATCTTTAGCACCGATGAAAAATGGATCATCGAACAGGAAGGCGTACGTCCCGATGTTGAAGTAGAGAACTATCCGAAAGATATACTTGATGGCCATGATGTACAGTTAGAAAAAGCAGTTGAGTTAATCATGAAAGAATTAGCGCCCCATAAAAACGTCCAGCAACCGGCAGATCCTGTACGTGTTGCTGACTATTGAATAAACTTTTGCACTTCATTTTTTAAAATTAGAGGCACCGAATCTTTCAGCGTATCAGTCCCCAATAAACTGGACAGTTTTTTCAAAGAATTCGTGCGTTCTTAAAGTTCAAAGAGTGAGTCATTTATGAGAGTGTAGATCCGACTAAAAAGATTTCAAAGAGTCTCTTAAGAATAATTCGCCAATTTTTCACCATTACTAAAATATTAGAAATAGGTTCTTGTCATTTAATAATTCAAAGGAAAGGGTTCAAGTCCTGTAACGTATCTCCCGCTTTGATGGCGGGAGATTTTTTTTAAATGCAGGTTACATAAAGGTTTATTGCGGTTACTATTATTTATACAAAAACTAAAAAATAGAAAAATGAAAAAAATCATACAGGTTGTCAATATAGATAAATACATGACAATAATTAAAAACAGAATGACCAGTGCCCTGGGTTTGAGTTTGCTGTTCTTGACCATATTGGTTTCTTGTTCCAAAAGTAGTGCTACTAACAACAATTCTCCTGCTGCACCTAATTCAGTTAGCATAGTGAATATGGCTTTTGCGCCAGCTTCAATTAATGTGACCCCGGGAACTACGATTACCTGGAGTAATAAGGATAACATGACGCATACTGTTACAGCCAATGACGATAGTTTTGACAGTGGTGGCATTGGAACCGGCGGTAGTTTCACTAAAACATTTTCTGCTGCAGGTACCTACCTGTACCATTGTAGTATTCATCCATCCATGACAGGAACAATAATTGTAAAGTAATTAGATGAATAAACTATCGACAGACACTTCACTGTTAGTTATTGAAAAAAAACGAAGTGGCGAAATGATTAGATTGAGTAAGGAACAAAAAATCGATGAGAGAAAACAATACCCGGAAGAAAAACAGAACAGAGAAATGGAGAATGGAAAAAAACCCGGAACTACGGCCGCATATAAATAAGCGGTCACTTAAAATCGTGCAGCTAATGTTAAGATATTTGCAGTAGTTGTATATTCTAGATTACTTCACACTTGTGAATAGATATTCAAATTCTTCTTATCTCACTTTAAAGAGCGTTTCAGTCACACCCGAAGATTACTTTCCATCCTCAAAATAGAAAACCATTGCTAGTGTCTTAGCCCTTATATGATCGGACTAAAATTTGAAATTCAATTTAGTCGCCTAAATTTAGGATACTGACCGATTGCATATAGATCCCACGATGACTGTTAAAAATTACCCCACGGCCTGACCTGCCTCAGTTACAACCTGTTTTGTTTGTTGTAAAATTGATTCTAAAGAAGGTCAAGATGCAAATGAGAGAGTTTTTACGTCTGGGATACAAAGAGAAGCTGCATGCTTTAAATCAAAGCGGCAAGTTTCAATCTTCATTTAATTCCGGCGAGTTCCACTTTTCGCTTTATAAGCTGAATGACTTTTATGTGGAACTAAGAAGAAAACTTGGTGATTTGTGTTTTGATTCTGTTTTTGTAATGAGTTCCTATTCTTGCAATAAGTTATGAGCAACGGCCGATGTTTTTTCGCAATTTCGATATGTAATGGTCACGACGACCGGGACCTCTAGCGAGTTGGCCTCTTCTATGTGAGCGCCCATTTACCCCTACCCTTCGTCCACATTCCGTTTTTACATCATTGACTTCATCTCAAAGCCTTTGCTTGATAGGCAGTGTTACTTGATTCTTTTAAGGTTTTTTGTCTTCTGCTGGCAGCACATTTGAATTTTCTGTTCCGAGAAGTTACATTACGAGTACCAAACGAGGCCAGATGGTTTAAGATAATGACCCAGGGAAAACAGAATCAATTCCCGGTAGATTTCAAGTAGTCAATAATCTTCTTTTCTTCGGTTTCTGTAATATTTGTTCTTACCCTCATATGCCTACCTATAATATCCCAATTTGCAGAGCTGAATTCTCCTGGGCCGGGTGCGTTATGACAGCGGCCGCAGTTTTCCCCCCACAATTGCGTACCGGTTTTGTCCATTACTTTTTGAGAAACAGCACAACTACTTATAGTTACCAAGCTGGTTGCGAATCCAAGCAGGAGAATAAATGTTATAAAAATATATTTTTTCATATTCTATGATTTAATGGTTAGAAACCAAATACAACCTGTGCATAAAATGCATTGGGTTGATCTTTCTGGGTTTGATAGGTTAATTTGACAAGGCTGTTCCATTTCAACCAATAATCAAGCGAAACAGCAAATTGATGAGTATCGCCTCCTCCCCAGGGTGCGTCTATGGGTCTTTTGAATTGGGAATAACGGGCAGCCAATTCAAGATTATGAATGAACACATTGTGCACGTGCACTGGGCGGAAGGCCCCGGTAACATAATAGGTGGACGGATCATTATTGAAGGTGTAGGTTGTACTATCTGCTCTAAAATAAGTAGCACTGCCCACTTTCTGATACTTCCATTCGCCGATCAAACGCACATCACTTTGCAATGCGGTAATATGACCATAATAGTTGAAGTCAACGGCTTGCATAAATAAGCTCACATTTTCATAGGGAGAACCTGCATCTCCTGTTTTTGATTTATGTTGAAAAGAATAACCGATTTCTAAACTGGAATTAGTTAGTGGCAGGAATCCAACGCGCCCCCCAACAGCTTTCCCTTTATTATTTCCAACGTATCCTTCATACTCAAACTGCCCTGCATTTTCCGGGTCGGTAAGAAGCATTGGTCCGTTTGACAAATACAGATCATAATTAAATTTTGAGTCTCCAACTCCAAAGCCCCCTTGAGCGCCAATTCCTACCTCATTCATCGCGCCGATGCCGCCATCGCCAAATCCGACCGGATCGGTGGGGAAGCGATTGATGAAACCTTCGCCAAAGCGACCACGGTAGGCACCGAACTTTGGCAAGAAGCGGCCAGCGTGCAGAATGAGGTATTTATTCACAACTAGACACATATTGGCATATTCAAGGCCAATATCAAGAGAACCTCCCCCGGTTTCAAGCTCTGGTTCCGCTTCGACAAAAAGATTGTTTGAAATTCTCCACAAAAAAATCGGTTTGAAGTTCACGTCTCCGAATTGAACAGTGTTCTTATCTGAGAAAAATGTCATTTCAGCATTCCCAAAAATGGCAAATTTATTTTGCCCATCTTTTGAAGAAACGCTTGATGTATTTGATTGGCTGTTATCGCTCACTACCTGTGCATACAGGATGAAGCTGGAAAGTAAAAGCAGTAGTGGTAGAAAAATTTTCTTCATAGCATTAATTTTTACTTGTGTTTTGCTAATGTGCGTATATAGTTCACGACTTGCCATCGTTGTGTTTCGGAAAGAGTGGTTTTATAGGTTGGCATCGGATTATTTCCTTCGCTGATGATCCAAAAAAGAGCGCCATCTGTTTGTTTTTGAACAAAATCTGAAGTATGATCAGCCGGGGGCTTGGATAGACCGGGTGCTGCAATGCCGTCTCCTCTTCCTTTACTTCCATGACAAGGAACGCAATATGAAGTATAAATCTTTTTCCCTTCGGAAGTGGCCTCCGCATTTCCTTTCAAAGGATTGGCCACCGCATCGGCTGATAGTGGCGAAGGGAACTTACGCGACTGTGAATAGGAATTGGCAACAAATAGACATAGCAACAGAATTATATTCCAATTTTTGGCGATCATACGTGAATGTTTTTCTATAACTAAATAAATTTATTTTGGACCATATTAAGATAGGATGAGTCAACTCATGTTTTAAAATGATTATTGTCAAACCGACACATCTTGTTTTACATCAAGGTGTATTGGCAAAACATTCGATGCCTTTGACAATATCAGGAAATTATTTGATAACTTCACTTTTTAATTGGTAACATAGGTTCGTATGATTCGTAAATTCTCGTTCGTCATTGTTGCATTTGTAGCCTTTATCGCAATAAGATGTGGCACTGATACACAAAAAAGGACTCAAGATGACAAAATATCTTCGAGTAACAAGGATACCGTTGTCATTTCCGAGGGAGTTAATTCCAAAGGAATAGGTAGGTTCAAAGAAATAACACTGACCCACCCGCTGGACCAGGATATGGTAGCCAAAGCCCAGCTCATCTACAATACAAAATGCTTTGCCTGTCATAAGCTAACCGATGAAAAATTAGTGGGACCCGGCTGGAAGGGAGTTACAGATATACGGACACCTGAATGGATAATGAATTTTATAACTAATACTCAAGTCATGCTGGATAAAGACCTGCAAGCGCAATCCATGGCGGTAACGTGCGTTGTTCGAATGCCCAACCAAGACCTCAATGATGAACAAGCACGACAGATGCTTGAGTTTATGCGAAAAAATGATGGAAAAAATTGATATGCCTTTTCCCATCAATAAATCCCTCTTTCAATTTCAAGGCAAATTCTGAAGCGAGGTACTTGACTTCATTCTCGCAATAAAAATCAATATCGCTCCCGTCATCAGCAAGAAACTTATTCCCCAAAGCAGCCATGAGAAGAGGTAACTACTTTTTAGAAATATAGCGCCCAATCCCTGAAGCATCAGTGTGGTTTCATTACAAACAATGCCCGACACAAAAAAAATCAACGCATACTCCGTTACTTTAATTTTACTGTTAAGGAAGTTTTTATGCATAAAATAGACAAGGATAAATGGTGAAACAAATCCAAGGAATACCAGGTGCAGGAACCCGATGATAACGGGCCTGTCGCCAAATACTGCGTTTCCAACTGAAGAGAAAATGGTAAGGCTCTGCAAAAACATTTTTAATACAAATGCTCCTATTGACAAGAAAAGGATATTGCGGCCCAGCGGAACCACTAGCTTAGAGAATTTTAAAACCGGGAATGCAGCAACAATAAACCAAACAATACTCGCAAAGACTAGTATACTGCCGGTAATTGCAATGAGTCGGAAAAAACTACTTGGCTCTTGCCATAGAAAGGAAAGAAATAGTGATGGAAATATGGAAAAACAAAGTAAAACCGAGAATCTGTAAAAATTTAGTTGAGATTTTTTTGAAATTTTGGGATAAAGCTTTAGAAAAAGCAAAGAAAAAACGGCCAAAGTGAAAAACCCATTGTACTGAAAATGCAGATAGACATATGATGCATCTCGATATAAAGTGGCATTGGTTGATTTTATTGCTTGTAACCATATCAGTGTAATAGGTCCGGCTGAAGATAATATCAATGACACGATTGCTGATGTACTGAGAAGGCGGACAGTTTTGTTTATCCGGATTGCGTAACTATCCCGCAGGATCATAAAACCAAAGGAATAGGTGACAGCTATAAAAAGAAGGGAGAAAAAATCACCAAGAAAACTATTATTGCCAAGGAATGGAGTCAACAAACTACCCCAAGAACTTAAAACAATCCCCCCGAGCATCCATTGGTAAATAGGTTTCTTGTCAAAAGGCTCCGTCAATAGCTCTTGCACAAATAAGGACAGCAAGGCCAGTGTCATCCAGCCTCCAAAAGCAAAATGGAAATGCGCGTCCAGTAAATAGAGATAATTAATCCACGGCAGAGAAAATAATATTTTGCTTCTTAAGATGAAGCCAAAAAACGCCACAATACAGAGATTTAGAATTGAAAGATCTACCCAGATATTTTTGTTCTTCATTTACTCGAGTTTTATTTCTTCAATTTTTCTCGAAGTGGAATCAAATCGTGGCGCTACTAAGTGTGATCCCATTTGTTCCTGAAATTCTACTTCGGCACAATAAGCGCCATAAATAGTAAAGCTATTAAATCTAATGACTTATTCATCCCCGCTGTATATGTCGTGTATCATCCCTCAATAAACTGCAAAGACTCCTGAAAATAGTTATTCTGTTTTTCATGTTCAAAGGTCCGACCGTTTATGATGGTGTGTACACAATCGGGGTGGGCGCTGAAACACCGGATATGGCTCTGCCTGATTTTTTTAAGATACAACAGCTCATATTTCGCCGGCAATACCCCGGGCAGTAGCGAGGAACGATTGAAATATTTCTACTTCCTGCACTATCATTCTATCAGAAACTCTATAGTAAAGATTGTATTTATAATTCATCATTTCACAGACAGAAACGGAACCCTATTTATTAAAATTCAATCCGCACATACGCTTTTCCATTAAACGATTTTACCGTAACCGTTTCCGTATCCCGGTTGTATTCACCGCCTGTTACCTTAACTGCTTTTTTACCTTCCGGATGCGGTAATCGTATGGTTACCTTTTCGGGCTTACGATCTGAATTACATTCAATAGTTGCTTCAATGTATCCTTTCTTAATCGCCGACTTTACTTTTACATTCAATGGTCCAAAGTAACTTTGTACTCCATTCAATTCAATGGTTTTCCCGTCTTCCATCCATTTTCGTGGAATCGTATTCAATATTCTTAGTGTTGAGCCGTCTTCCATGTATAACATCCACCGGGTTTCCATTAAGAACCAGGCTTCCTCATGCGTCTTATGTGGAGTTGCATGAAACAGATGCTCCCAAAAGGTATAGGTTTCACGATCAGCAAGTGCGGAAACAGTATTGTAATACGTTTTCAAAAATGGCTTTACCAAACCAAGTTTAGCCTGTAACCAGTTGTGGCGACTATAATAAGGTTGACTAAAAGCCGCGTTGTTCTGATAAAATAATTCGCTCTGGTAATCTAACATCATTCTTGATACAGGCTCATTTGCATCCAGCACTTCGCAGAAAACAAGGTACATTGGCCCTAATAGTACATCCGGAACTGTGAATGTACCATGCGAAAAGAAAGTTTCATTTTTGATATATAGAGCCCTTGGACCGATGGCTTCTGCCCACGGAGGTGAGGTGGGTCTCCAGGTTCCATCACCGAGTGGAACTACCGGTGAAAGTTCCATTTGTTTAAAAAAAGATTCGCGGATGTCTCTTTTCCAAGCTTCTGCTTCCTTGCTTATGCGGATGGATTGATCGCGATCTATTGTTGCCAGCATTTCAACCACGCGACTTAACCCCAGGTAAGCATATCCATTAAGCATAAACTGGTGAAAATTGTCTTCGGGATCAGCTACTTTGCCCGAGATCATTCCATATCCCCTACCCCGAATGCTGTCAACTTTATTTTCGGCTCTCCACTTTATGAGATAATCACATGCTTTAAGAATTTTTGGCTTTAGCTGTTCAATCCATTTCTTATCGCGAGTATATCGGAAATACTCTCCCAGCGTCCATAATACGGCGCCGGTCTCTCCTGTGTAGCTTTGGTAATTTGTTATAGAGCCATCCTCATTCTGCTTATCGAGGAAATATGCCAGCGACCGTTTTGCAATCGCTTCCCACCCCATCGAGTTATAGAACTGAATGATGGGAGCGCTCTCAGTTCCGATAGG
>JBIOGV010000093.1:0-12093 GCA_044448365.1 Chitinophagales bacterium | reverse complement strand
TTTACTAATGATAAAATCGGTACACCTTTGTCCTGGGGTACTACAGGATCAGGAGGCATGTATCGTTTAGTGCCCAGGCTTGGTTCGGCATACATAATATCAAGTTGGAAATCTTTCCTGTCTAACTGGCCATATCCCACTGAGTACACATTTTTCATCATGAGATTCCAGATCGGTAAATTCGGTCGCTGAGAAGTTGCCTTTAATAATTTTAAGAATAAAACCTTTTGAGAATTTCCGGTAGAATCCGGCGGAACATCCTGTGAGAATTCACCCACCTGGCGCACCTTTCCATTATAAGTATATTGAAAAGCCACAGCTAATACTTCATCCGGCTGCAGTTGTTGATTTAAAGAAATAAAACCAATTTGAGGATTAAAATAATAATCAGTGGGTTGAAGTTTCCTGGCAAATGTTTTTTCAAAATCCTGGACGGGCTGCAAACCCTGCCCTGTCAAAAAACTTGTTACCTGCGTTGAATTCCTTGCAGCGGGGTTACGTAATATAGTAGCATTAAGATTGTTGACCGTATTATCAGGCAATGTATTTCCGGGAGCTTCACCAAGATTAGCCAGCGCAACGATGTCCCTTGTATCAGTGGTAGCCCCTGTTCGATTGGTTACCCAAACTTCAATGCGTTGAATCTGTACGGCAGAATTTACAATTGGTAAATTCTTCATCGCCTGGTCAAAGTGATTGTAGAAGTATTGCGCTAATAAAAAGTGCCGGTTTTCTTCATATTGATCGGCTGTCAAAGAAAAACTTTGTGTAGCAGAGCCGCCCTGTAAACCCATTGTCTGTCTTGTAGAACGCTGGTTAGCCAATACAGTTGTGATAAATAATTTTCCGAATTGTAATTGTGCTTTTATCCCGAATAATGATTGAGCCCCGGGTATTAATGTGCCTTTTGTATTGAAGTTTACATTACCTGCCTGGAATAATTTTAAGATTTCATCGTCCTGACCGTGATAATCCAGCTTCAATTGATTCTCGTAATCAAAATTTGCTAAGGTGTTATAATTGATCGGAAGTTTTAGTTTGTCTCCAATATTTGCATCAACCTGTAGTTGGGAATTCATATTGAAATCAAAACCACCATTCTTTCTTGCTCTTTCCGGTAATGTAGGATTCTTGCTATTCTGTCCCTGGTAACCTGCCAGTATATCTACATACCCTGTTGGTCGGATATCAATTTTCCCATTTCCCGTAATTCGGTTTACCCAATTATTGAAAAATTTAAATTTAGGTTTGTACGTGCGGCGATTCATCGTGCTCAGCAGGTCGGCCCGTTTACGGAAATAATTGTCTTCATCCTTTCTCCCCTGCATATCAATAAACTCCTGCATGGAAAAACTTACCGGCGTGCGGTAATATTGATTCCCGATCTTTTCTTCTACATAATATTGTTTTGTAGCGGGATCATAAATAATATTTTTTTTGACAAAGGAAGTATCCTGCAGATAAAAAGGATTGCGATTGGGATAAGTAAAAGGATCACCATACCGATCATAAATCGGGTAATGTGTTGTATCTATGGAATAGCGGTTACTATCAAAATCCAGTGACCAAAAGAAAAGTTTACCAGGCGATTCATAAAAATAAAAATGTGCATTGGCTTGCAATAAAATGGCAAACAATACACTAGTACCTACCAGCCTGCGAAGGATATGGATAACCTTAAAATTCAATTTTTCCTAACCAATTAGTAATGTAGAAATGGAATCTATAAGGTACGGAGTGCTTTTTTTATTAATGCTTCAAGTGGCTGATCCGGCTCCTGGATTAAAGCTTTTTGAACGGCCTGATCGGCGGCCTGGCGATTAATGCCTAAAGCCAGCAAGGCATTTAACGCATCGGAGTGCAAAGTATTGTGTTTCAGAGGGGAAATATTTGTTTCAGAACTATTTTTCGAGAGCTTATCTTTTAATTCAACAACGATCCTTTCGGCGGTTTTTTTACCAATTCCTTTGATACGTTCTAAGGTTTGTATTTCACTTTGTATAATGGCTTTGATTAATTCATCGGGTTTCATATACGACAACATCATTCTTGCAGTACTGGCCCCAATGCCGGAAACATTGATCAATTGTGTAAACATTTCCTTCTCAGCTATTTCAAAAAAACCATACAGGATATGTGCATCTTCCCTGATCAGAAGAGATGTATAAAGTTGACCCTTGTCCAGGTGCTGAATCTTTGAATAGGTGTTCAAACTGATTTGAACTTCATATCCTACTCCATTTACATCTAATAAGACTGAAGACGGGGTTTTATTAATAAAATCACCTTTTAAAAAACCAATCATAGCTGCGAAAATAAGCAAAGCAATTTCGAAATTCGAATTTCACGCTTCAAAACAGTCATCCTTCATTATTGTATCTTCGTGCCGCAAAAAAAAATTCCATGATTGAAAAATTGAATGCTGCTATCACTGCTGTCGGAGGTTTTGTTCCTGAAGATAAATTGACGAATGCTGATCTCGAAAAAATGGTTGATACCAATGATGAATGGATCCGCACAAGAACAGGCATTGAAGAACGACGTATTTTGAAAGGAAAAGGATTAGCAACTTCTGACCTGGGTGCACCCGCAGTGATTGATCTTTGCCAAAAGCGAGGCATTGATCCCATGGAAATTGATTGCCTGATCTGCGCTACCGTAACTCCCGATATGTTATTCCCGGCAACTGCCAACATAATCTGCGATAAGATCGGGGCAAAAAATGCATGGGGTTTTGATATGGAAGCGGCTTGTTCAGGCTTTCTTTATTCACTAACTACAGGAGCAGCTTTAATAGAAAGCGGCCGTTATAAAAAAGTGGTCGTGGTTGGAGCCGATAAGATGAGTGCTATAGTTGATTATAGTGATCGGACAACCTGTATTCTTTTTGGAGACGGTGCGGCAGCCGTATTATTAGAACCCAATACAGAAGGCTATGGTATTTTAGACAGCCTTTTAAAAAGTGATGGAAGCGGTTGCCGTTATTTGTATATGAAAGCCGGGGGATCATTAAAACCTGCAAGCATAGAGACGGTAACAGCCAAAGAACATTTTATTTACCAGGAAGGTCAACCTGTTTTTAAGTTTGCCGTAAAAGGGATGGCGGATATAAGTGCTGAATTGCTAGAAAAAAATAACCTGACCGGTGATGATATTGCCTGGCTTGTTCCCCACCAGGCGAATAAAAGAATTATTGATGCCACGGCAAATCGTATGGGTCTGTCACAGGATAAAGTGATGCTAAATATTCAACGCTATGGCAATACAACCGCAGCAACGATCCCGCTTTGTTTATGGGAATGGGAATCGAAACTAAATAAAGATGATCTTATTGTATTAGCCGCTTTTGGCGGTGGTTTTACATGGGGAGCCACCCTGGTGAAATGGGCCTATTGAATTTTGAAATTGGCAAATTAAGATTTGCCCTTGCCAATTACTAACTCTGCATTCAATTCCCCAATCTATCAATTTCCCAATTCTTATCTGTGTCTTTCCGCTACATTTGAAATTATTTTCTGAATTCTTCTCTCTCATTGATAAAATCTTTATTCATGAACAAAAATTTTTCAGTTTCAGGATTTGGATCACTGGCTGTACATGGTGGTCACAAACAAGATCCCATGTATGCACACCAGGTTCCTATTTATGCTTCCAGCACCTATGTGTATGACACAGCTGAGCAAGGCATGCGCCGCTTTAGCGGAAAAGAAGAAGGATATATTTATTCACGCTGGGGAAACCCGACCATGACTGAGGCTGAAGAAAAAATTGCTGCACTAGAAACATTTCAAATTAAAAATAAAAACGGTTCCGCACTACAGGTAAAAGGGATACTGCATTCCTCCGGAATGGCGGCCATTTCGACTCTAATGCTTTCCACAATGAAACCCGGTGATAAAATTCTTACTCATTTTTCTTTATACGGAGGCGCTGATGAATTGCTTCAAAAAATTTTGCCTTCATTGAATATTACTGCAGAAATCATTGATTTAAGAGACCTGAATAAATCGGAAACTGCAATGAAAACCGGCAATATTAAAATGCTTTACCTGGAAACACCTGCCAATCCTACTATTCAATGTGTAGATCTTGATGAGCTTTGCAAACTTGCAAAACAGTATCACATCATTGTTGCATGTGATAATACATTTGCTTCTCCATATCTTCAACAACCATTTCGCTATGGCGTCGATTTTGTTATTCATTCCACCACAAAATTTTTGAATGGGCATGGCACAGCAATCGGGGGAATTTTGTTAGGCAGGGATATTGAATTCATGAAAGGGCATGTTACAAAGGTTCATCGATTGCTTGGCGGCAACTCGAATTCTTTCGATGCATTTTTATTGATCCAGGGAATAAAAACATTGGAATTAAGAATGGAGCGGCATTGCAGTAATGCTATGGAAATAGCTAACTTCCTCGAAAAACATCCGGCAATAGCAAAAGTAAATTATGCAGGACTTGTTTCTCATCCTGATCATGCTGTTGCAAAAAAGCAAATGCGTCACCCCGGAGGCATGTTAAGTTTCGAACTAAAAGAAGGATTGCAGGCAGGTATTAATTTCATGAACAAACTAAAAATGTGTGTGCGAACCGTTTCATTAGGCACTTGTGATACATTGCTGTCTCACCCTGCTTCTATGTCACATTTTGGTATTCCAAAAGAACAAAGAATAAAATATGGAATAACTGATGGATTAATAAGAATGAATGTCGGCATCGAAAACGTGCAGGATATCATCGCTGACCTTCAGCAGGCATTGAGTTAAATTAAAATCAAAAAATAAAAAAGAATAATTAATAATTGATGGAGATGAAAATCAGGAAAGCGATCAAAGAAGATTGCCCAAGATTATTGGAATTAGTGCAGGAGCTTGCTACCTATGAACGAGCTCCCCAGGAAGTGACCGTTACCGCGGAACATTTTATTGAAAGTGGCTTTGGCGAAAAACCGGTGTGGTGGGCTTTTGTAGCCGAAGTAAATAATGAAATCGTTGGCTTTGCTCTTTATTATATCCGCTATTCAACGTGGAAAGGGCAAGCCATGTATCTCGAAGATATTTTGATCACAAACGAAATGAGAGGAAAAGGAATCGGTAAATTATTATTTGATCGAATGATCGAAGAAGCAAAAGAAAAAAAATTCAATCGCATTATCTGGCAGGTATTGGACTGGAATGAACCGGCTATTAATTTTTATAAGAAATATAATGCGGAAATCGATGGAAGTTGGTTGAATTGCAGTATTAATATTTGAATGAACTCGGCTCAATAGAATCGTTGGAGCACAAGTGCGACGCCTACCGGACAGGCAGGCAACGAAGTTGATAGGAGTAATACAGCCGGGTTTATAATAAATCAGCTAATACCTTCCACCATCATTTCCTTACTGATCTTAAGTATCAGTCCCTGCAACACCTTGCCGGGACCTGCTTCTGTAAACGTAGAAGCTCCGTCAATGATCATTGATTGCACACTTTGCGTCCACCTGACCGGGCTTGTTAATTGATCGATCAGGTTTATTTTTATTTCTTCACTATCCATTACTGCTTTCGCAACTGCATTTTGATAGACCTGGCAAACAGGAGTATGAAATCTTGTGGTTTCAATAGCCGCTTTTAATTCCTTTTTTGCAGGTTCCATTAGCGGTGAATGAAAAGCGCCACCCACCGGAAGGACGATCGCCCTTTTAGCACCGGATGCTTTTAATCTTTCACATGCGATTTCAATTCCGCGGATCGAGCCGCTTATCACTAATTGCCCGGGACAATTGTAGTTGGCCGGAACAACTACTTCGTCTGTTTCTTTTTGTACCTCTTCACAAATCGATCTTACTTTTTCATCAGCCAGTCCCAATACCGCAGCCATTGTTGATGGGTTTAACTCACAGGCCTTCTGCATAGCGGTTGCACGAATGGACACTAATCTCAACGCATCTTCAAAGCTTAAAGTACCATTTACAACGAGCGCTGAAAATTCGCCCAATGAGTGACCAGCTACCATGTCCGGTTTTGCATTCTCAATACTCCTGTAAGCAATAATGGAATGCAGGAAAACAGCAGGCTGTGTGACCCTTGTTTGTTTCAGATCTTCCTCCGTTCCGCGAAACATAATATCTGAAATGCGAAAACCCAATACTTCGTTGGCCTGCTCAAATAGCTTTTTTGAGAAAGCACTGTTCTCATAATGTTCCAATCCCATTCCTGGAAATTGCGATCCCTGCCCGGGAAAAACGTAAGCATGTTTCATAAATCCTTTCTATAAAAAGAAAAATGCCATAAAGATCATCTGAAATATTTATGGCATGCAAAAGTAGCTAAATTAATGCTCAGTATAGTTTTGACGAAATCAATTTCAGAAACTCACTCCGGGTGGCATTTTTCATAAATTCTCCGTCAAATGCCGAGGTCGTGGTGACTGAATTTTGTTTTTGTACTCCCCGCATCATCATGCATAAATGTTGCGCCTCAATTACAACGGCTACACCAAGTGGGTTGAGCGTATCTTTTATGGCATTCAGTATCTGTGTTGTCAATCGTTCCTGCACCTGCAATCGTCTTGAATACACATCTACCACTCTTGCAATCTTACTCAGCCCGGTGATCCATCCATTGGGTATATATGCGATATGCGCTTTTCCAAAAAAAGGAAGGATATGATGCTCACACATACTGTACAATTCAATGTCTTTAACAAGGATCATCTCACTTACTTCTTCATGGAATTTAGCTGAATTAAGAATCGCTTTTGCATCCATATGATATCCCTGCATCATAAACTGCATGGCCTTTGCCAGCCGTTCCGGGGTTTTTAACAAACCTTCCCGATTCGGATCTTCACCAAGCAAGGCAAGAGATTCCTTGTAATTTTCAATCAGCCCTGAAGTGATCTTGTCTTCGTATTGTTCAGTTCTTTTATAAGACATAACTTTTTCTGATTATTAGTTATTAGATACCAAACACTGATTTTAGTTACAAATTTCAATTGCTATTTATTCACTTTTATCTTTCATTTGCCGACCGGGTATTCTACAAAATTCCGGGGTGTCTCATATAATCTTACCTGCAGATCAAACTTACGATCAACGTGCGGTCTCAGCAATTTATAAATTACAATAACAATATTTTCTGCTGTTGGGTTCAAATCTCTGAATTCTTTTGTATCAAGATTTAGATTTTTATGATCGAATTTTTGAACAATTTCACTCCTGATAAGCTCAGATAAGAATTTAAGATCTATCACATACCCTGTTTCCCTATCAGGTTCCCCGGTTACTTTTACCTCCATTTCATAATTATGGCCATGGTAATTAGGCAAAGCACATTTACCAAAGATCTCTTCATTTTTGACATCACTCCACGCCGCATTATACAAGCGATGCGCCGCATTAAAATGCTCTTTTCGAAATACCGATACCTTTTCGCCCATATTTTCAAATTAAAAATCAAACTCATCCTATATTGGTAAACGCCCGGGAACAGACAAAGGTTGGCTATTAACGAAAATGATTGCCTGTACCGGACATCAACAATTTATTTTTCACCAAAATATTCCACATAGATCCGGGGAGTTTCATAGAGTTTGATACAATGCAATTGAATCTTTTTTGGCAAATGCGGCTCAAGTTCTTCCCAAATACCGATAACAAGATTTTCCGAGCTGCACATTTTTCCCTTCATAAAACCCACATCGAGATTCAGGTTTTTATGATCCAGTTTTTCAATCACGTGTTCTTTAATGACCAGGCTAAGCTTTTTAACATCAAATAAGAAACCAGTATCAGCATCAGGTTTGCCCTTTACCGTAACATAGAGATCGTAATTATGACCATGCCAGTTTTCGTTGGCGCACTTCCCGAATACTTCATCATTCTTTTCCTTGCTCCACGCTGTATTATACAGTTTGTGAGCTGCATTAAAATGTTCCATTCTCGTCAGGTAAACCATAATTAAAAATGAGCCGCAAAGTTAAGCTAAATCAAGACTTCATTCTTAATGAATCAATAACTTTGGGGCTTTAATTATTATATGAATATTTTACTGATTGCGGCAACGGCTAAAGAAATAGAACCTTTTTTTGAATATTACCAGAATACAAAAAGACCTCAGAATATTGACATATTGATCACAGGCATCGGGCTAACTGCTGCAACTTACCGTCTTACAAAACAAATAAATTTAAAAAAGCCTGATCTTGTTATCCAGGCGGGTGTAGCAGGCTGTTTTGATAAAAAAATTTCCCTGGGTTCAGTAGTAATTGCAAAAAAGGAAACGATTGCTGACCAGAGTGTAGTTGAACTAAAAAAGCTGAAAACCCTTTTTGACCTGGGTCTTGTTCCACATGATCAATTTCCGTTTACAAAAGGATGGATGGAAAATAATAACGGGCTTTTAAAAAAAATTAAACTGAAAAAAGTGAATGGCATTTCAGTAAATGAAATAACCACCTCGGAACAAAAAATAAAATTTTATACCAACTCCTTCAAGCCGGTGATTGAATCCATGGAAGGTGCTGCCTTACATTATACCTGTTTAATGGAAAAAATTCCCTTCATCCAGTTGAGGAGTGTTTCAAATTACATTGGTGAACGGGATAAGAAAAAATGGGAAATGAAGAAATCGATTAGTAACCTGAATAAAGAATTAATAAAACTGATTGAAGCTTTATGAAACTTTCACTGGGCTTTTCTCCCTGCCCGAACGATACGTTTATATTCGATGCGCTGGTCAACAAAAAAATTGACATGGAAGGGTTTGAGTTTGATTTTGTATTGGAAGATGTAGAAACTCTTAACCAGTGGGCTTTACAGGGTGAGCTAGACATTACTAAACTCAGTTTTCCGGCTTTTTTTCAATCCATCCATAATTATATCCTTCTTAATTCAGGGAGTGCCCTGGGCAAAGGTGTCGGGCCATTATTAATTACGCTCAAAAACGAAGAAATAAAAAATGGAGAAATTGATACTGGCAGTATTGCCATTCCCGGAATGAATACGACAGCCAATCTCCTTTTTAGTTTTGCTTATCCCGCAGCGTTGAATAAGAAGTTCCTGGTCTTCTCAGCAATTGAAAAGACCGTATTGAATGGAGAAGCCGACTTTGGAGTGATCATACACGAAAATCGTTTTACTTACCGGCAAAAGGGATTGCATAAAGTAATGGATCTTGGTGAATTTTGGGAAGAAAAAATGAAAGTACCGATACCACTGGGGGCCATAGCCATCAAAAGAAAATCCGAAGTTTTGGTTGCTGAAAAGATAGATGCACTAATAAAAAAAAGTCTGGAATACTCATTTAAAAATTATCCGTTGATAACGGATTATGTAAAACAACATTCGCAGGAAATGAGTGAGGATGTCATGCGCCAGCATATTGATTTGTATGTAAACAACTATTCACTCGATCTGGGGATGGTTGGCAAACAAGCCATTGAAACCCTGCAAAAAGTATTTAATGAAATAAATGCCAAAAAAATATCCGCTGATCAATCGTTATTCCTGTAATTGAAAACCTTTGAATAAATTTCCTGGGTTTCTGTATTTACATAGTTTTTATTTCTGAATCTCTTTACCCATCTTATCCCCTGGATCGCATTTGTCAGAAAAATCTCATCCGCATTTTCCAACTGAGGAATCCCACAAATTTTTTCCTGAAACCTATAGTTCAGAGTCTGCAATTTTTCAATCAGGTTTTTTCTCATTACTCCGGCAATACAACCCTCAGTCAAGGGTGGCGTATAAAAGCATTTACTTTTTATCCAAAATATATTGGCAATAGTTGAATCGCAAATTCTGTTATGCTCGTTTATGATCAAACAATCATTTAACTTATTTTCTTTACCAAACCTTGCCCCCATTGCATAAAGCAAATGATTGGCCGATTTTAGATTGGAAAAAATATCGCAGGTCTTTTTCCCATCCGGAAAAAGACCGATCACCAAACCATTTTCATTGAATTGGCCGGCTAAACCAGGTAAAGGCCAGCATTCGATAACGTATTGCAGTTTTTCATCACCATCAAATAAACCTCCATTTCCATTTGAAATTGATAGTCGCGCCCTGGCGTGTTTTTCGCATTTGTTCTTTTTACATAAGATTATTATCTCTTTTTCCAGCCTTTGCCGTGTAAAAAAGTTTGGAATTTGGAATTTTAAAACCGCCAGGCCATTCCATAGTCTCTCAAAATGAAGGTCTGACAATAACATCCGTTCATCTGCTACCTTTATTGTCTCAAATAAACCATCGCCATAGCGATAAGAATGATTGTCTGTTCTTATAAATGTTTTACCCGGGCCGAGAATCTTCCCATTAACATTGATGAATTCCATCCTTAAAAATAAAAAAATGCCATCCGATTAAGAATGGCATCCAAAGATAAGCTTGAATTATTTTAATGGGGTTGTTCTACAATCCCGGCTTTTACAGCATACATAACCAACCCTGCCATGGACTTTGTTCCCGTTTTTGTTTTTAACTTATCACGTATGGCTTCAACCGTGCGTGGGCTAAGATCAACAATATCGGCAATTTCTTTAGTGCTCTTTTCTTCGCACATTAGTTTTAAAATGATTATTTCTTTTTCAGTTAGCTGAACGTCATGCGGCGTGTTGGATTCGATGGTCCTCTTTGTACGAAGTCCGTTCAGCAAGGCCTTATTAGTAAGATCATTGAAAAAGAATTCCTGCTGATAACAGGTCCTTATAGCCTGGTAAATAGTTTCGGAATCGGAATCTTTTGTAAGATAAGAGTTAGCCCCGATCTCCATCATTCGACTGATCATGGAATGGTCATTATGCATCGATAGCATGATCACTTTAATATTCGGATATAGCCTCTTGATCTCAGGCAAAGTTGTCAATCCATCCATGATGGGCATTTGGATGTCAAGTAAAATTACATCAGGCTGAATATGCTTGAGAAGATTAAGCAATTGCATGCCATTTTCAGCTTCTGCTACCATTTGAATGTCCTTGCGGGCTGATAAGGAAGTCTTTACTCCGGTGCGGAAGAGAGCGTGATCATCAGCAATAGCTACCTTAATTACGGTGTTTGTGTCAAGATTCTTCATGGGATATTAATTGAACAAAAAACGAACAAATAGCTTTTTTTATTGTTGCTTTTGCGATGCAAATTGTAAAAAAACTGCTTAGCATGCTATAGTATAACTACGTAATTTGATTATTGTGGAAAGTACCGGGCGCAATTTAAAAAAGAAAACTTACCTGAAAAAACAGGAAGCTTTACGATACATACAGTAAAAACCATAACTGAAAAATCGGTGATTAGTCCTCTTGTCCACATTCAAATGTGAATATATTTTTGTGCCAGAAAGTTGATTGACACGGAGAACTCGTCTTATTCCTTACCGTCCAATGTCCTAAATACCGTCCAGAAAGTTTTTTTAAACCAATCCTTTGAAAGACTGGCGACAGACCCTCTCAATCAACTTTCTCTTTTCCTAGTCCACTTCTTAGATCCATTCTCCAAAACAAATATTTTTTCTTTCTTTCTCAAAGACTTAGAATTTAAAATCTTTTGCTACCGGTAAGCTGATACTTTTAACCATTTGCACTTTTGAATGAGTTTAACCGGACTTTCTATACACATCTTTTATGAATAAGTTTATGAATTCAAATCTCAGCATTGTTAAAGAGGAAGTTACATTCACAAATCGACAAGCCGCCTAAAAAATAACTGTCCAAACAGCAGTCTGAACAGTTATTGCCTAATTGATGCCAGAGCCTTAATCGCTATTTGAATTATTATAGCTGGTTTAGGTTAATGGCCCCTGATCCCACAAATCTTTGCTTATTTTATAATTCTACAATGGGAAAAAAACATTCTTTTTTGCTTTTTTTCCGGAAAATTTCTGAGAATTGTTAGTAGCTTAATTCATTAAATTCGATCAAATCGCTTTAAATGAACATAAATGTGATTCAGGCAAATGCCATTTTTCTTTTCTCATTGAGTTTAATAGTTCTTCTTTCAATTATTAGAAAAATGGTCAAAAAGAAATATCCAAAGTATATGTGGGTTATTGCCTCATACATTTTTCTAATTTTCTTACAACTAGTTATTGCAAACTATTATGA
>JBIOGV010000092.1:0-12228 GCA_044448365.1 Chitinophagales bacterium | reverse complement strand
CCGGCAATTACATCATAGCCGCAATGATGATTGGTGAAGATCAAACCTTTGGAACTCACGATCTCCCCGGTGCAACCGCCTCCAAATATTATTATGGCATCTTTCAGCGAGGCTTTATTGATGCTGTAGAGTTGTTCTTTGGTTAACTTCAATCCTTTCTTCACCATTTCATTGTATACTTGCTGCCCCAGTAACAGGGGAAGCCACATGCCTTCATCAGCATAGGATTTCAGGAACAGGACAAAAAAGAAAATAATTGTTATGAACAGCTTTCTCATGATTATTTTTTTACTAAGGCAAACGTACTTTAAATTCCTTAAATGCAGGATGACATTGCTTTGAACGGTACTTCGGGATCAGAAAGGTTTTTAAATGGCTGCTTGTTCATTTAAAACCTTCCACAGCAGGTCTTTTAATTCCATTAACCCTTTACCTGTAAGGGAGGATATAAAAATATGCGGAATATTTTGCGGCAACTCTTTTTCGATTGACCTGGTAAGTTCATCATCCAGCAGATCGCTTTTGCTGACGGCGACCAGGAATTGTTTGTGTAATAATTCCGGGTTGTACTGCCCGAGCTCCGTTACAAGTATTTCAAATTCTTTTTTATGATCCTGGCTGTCTGCGGGAATTAAAAATAATAATACAGGGTTTCGTTCAATGTGCCGGAGAAAACGATGACCCAGGCCTTTCCCTTCCGAAGCTCCTTCAATGATACCGGGCAAGTCCGCAATACAAAAACTTTTTCCATCACGATATTCAACAATACCCAGGTTGGGTGTAATTGTAGTGAAAGCATAATCTGCAATTTTAGGTTTTGCAGCAGTGACCACAGAAAGCAATGTTGATTTACCTGCATTGGGAAATCCAACCAGGCCAACATCAGCCAGTACTTTTAATTCTAATATTTTCCAGCCTTCCGCACCGGCCAATCCCGGCTGTGCATATTCAGGCGCCTGGTTTGTAGCTGTTTTAAAATTGGTATTACCCAATCCACCCATTCCTCCTTTCAACCAAATAAATTCTTCTCCATCATTTAAAATTTCTGCTTCCTTTTTTTGGGTTACTTCATCTATTGCAATAGTGCCGAGAGGTACTTCAATAATGATATCTTTTCCATCACGGCCTGTTTTATTATTGCTACTGCCACTTTCGCCATTTTCAGCTAATATGTTTTTGAAATAACGTAAATGTAAAAGCGTCCAGATATTTTTATTTCCTTTTAAAATAATATGGGCGCCCCGGCCGCCATTGCCGCCATCCGGTCCACCAAAAGCAGTCATCTTATTTCGTAGGAAATGTTTACTGCCAGCACCTCCATGCCCGCTTCTGCAAAAAATCCTGATCTGGTCAACGAAATTGTTTTTCTCCACTAATTTTTTTGAGGCACAAAAGTAGTGATTCAGATTTTGAAGATGGCAGGTATTCGTTATGCACTCCCGGTCATTAGTGGGCCGGTATGCGTCAGCGGGTACGAAGATGAAAGTATGACAACGATGCAAGATGCGATGAAGATGATGATTCAGAAAGGTCAGCCTCCTTTTTTTGCCTGATCGGCTGATGCCAGGTTGCAATCTTACAACTTACCCAGTGGTATGCAGGATTGAAGAAAATAAATTGTTACGATAATTATCGCTAACAGGCAGACTCTTGTTACCAATAGTTACTGATTTACGTGAGATCGTATTCAGCATCCGGATGGGAACAATATAAGAGCGATGGATCCGGATGAATTCATTTTTTTGCAATTGTTCCTCGAAATATTTAAGGTTATGCAAAACCAGTAATGGTGAAGAAGAACCGGTTAAATAGATCTTGGTATAGTCCTTGAATCCTTCGAGATATAAAATATCACCATAAAAGATCTTATGAAGCTTGTGGGTTACATTGATAAAAAAATAATCCCTTTCTTTCGGATTTTTTAATTTTTTTGTATCCAGGTAATCCTTTACCCTGTTACAGGCAGTAATGAATTTTTCAAATGAAACAGGCTTTAACAGGTAATCCATCGCTTTTAACTCAAAGCCTTCTATCGCAAACTCAGTATGGGCCGTGGTGAATATTACCTGGGGTTTGTAGGGAAGAGATTTAAAGAAATCAACTCCTGAAATATCGGGCATTTTTATATCCAGGAATAACAGGTCAATTTTTTGGGATTCCAAGAATGACAGCGCCTTCAATGGTTCATCAAACTTGCCCGCCAGTTTTAAATAGGGGATTTTGGAAACATAGTCCTCCAGCAGGTTCAAAGCCAATGGCTCATCATCAATCAATAAGCAGTTTATCACTTTAAATCAATTTTGAGGTTAACGATATTCAGTTGATTCTTTTGAAAGATGTCAAGAGAGTGGTGACCCGGGTAGATCAGTTCCAGTCTTCGCTTTACATTTTTTAATCCTAATCCGCCGGCAAAGCTATTATTTTCAACCACCGGGTTTTCTACATAGAGTGTTAATGTTTTTTCAAACACCTTTATATGAATGCGGATCGCTGATGAATGGGAATAACTGATCCCGTGTTTAAAGGCATTTTCAATAAATGCAATCAGTAATAATGGAGAGATAGAATGATTCTGGATATTTCCTTCAATCCTGTAATCAATCAAAACTTTTGAAGAAAGCCTCAAACGCTGCAGGTCGATATAATTGGTTATGTATTGTATGTCCTTTGACAGCGGTACTTTTTCATCACTTGAATCATAGAGTACATAGCGTAAAAGATCTGAAAGTTTTAAAATAGCATCCTTGGTCTGGCCGGATCCTTCATGGGCCAATGCGTAAATACCATTTAATGTATTAAAAAGAAAATGCGGATTGATCTGCGATCTCAAAAAATTGATTTCCGCATTGAGCGTTGCATTCTCAAGAACTTTTTTTTCATTTTGATTTTTTATGAAAGAAAAGCCCAGCCTGATAAGCCCGCCGATCAATAAAACGATCAGGCTAAAACTGATCACTTTATTAAGAGACATAAAAAATATTCCCCTGGGTACTCCCAATATTTTAGTTTCAAATAAAGGAAAGCGCGGTGTTGGGGATGTTATTGAATCATTAAAGGGAATAAAGGAATCCGCTACGGACGTATCCTGACTCATTCTTTGAGGAGCTTCCGACATCCGGATCACAAAGGGTCTTGCCCTTATAATTTTTTCTCTCACAATTATATCCTGGACTAATGCCAGGATGATCAGGGACAGTACCAGCAGGAAATAAATAAGATATTTTTTTCTTTCAAAGAACCGGGGAAGAAGAACATAATAGTTAAAATAAAAGACCCCAACCAAAAAGATCTTACTGATCACTTCACGAAAGAAAATCGTCTTGTCTGCAAATTTTACCGGGTAAAAGAAAAAGGGTAATAAAAAAAAGAGACACCAGGTACAAACATGAATAAGCACGATGAGAAATGTGTAGGTTTTGCTTTTGTTTTTTTCAAAACCGAATAGTGCGTATAGAAGATTATTCATGCATTCACGATTGCATATTCCTTAATTATTGCCGCCGCAAATCTGCTCTACTTCTGTCTTTGATAGTGTTGGGGATTTGTTATTTTTTAGTTTGGATATCACCAGTTGTGCTGTTTCACCGGCTTCGATTTCTTTTGAAAACCCTTTTTTTTCAGCTATTGCCGGAATATATTCCTGGTGAATAATCAATTTACCATTCAGGACAATGTTGTATCCCCATCCCGAATCCGAATGAAAGGTTTTGTAGTTAATGATTTCCTTTTGGCCGGGAGCCTTATAGATGAATGGAATCGCTGCAGCGATCATTACCGATACAGCAATAACAATCGCGTTATGTTTAGTTATCATTCGCATTTACCGCATCATTGGGGTGCCACTCATAGCAATTATCAAATGAAAGAGAACCGCTGCGTCCTGTTAATACAAACCCGCGGTCGCTTAAAGTAATTGCCACTGCCCCGGTACGAGGAGTTCCTTCAAACCCGGTTTTTTGCGTCCAGAGGTCATTTACCGGATCGTATTGCCAGGTTGTAGAAACGATTGATCCGTTTTCACCGGTTGCCAGGTAAGCATAATTGCCCATCACAAAAGCCACTCCATTGTACCGCGCAATGCTTGTATAATTATCATCGTAAGTATCTGTGCTCACATTTGTAATTTGTCTTTTTTCAGTCCAGGCATCGGCATCAGGATCATACATCCACAGATCATTTAATGCAGAACCGTTATTATTTCCGGAAACAATGTATGCCTTGTTATTCATTACAAAAGAAGCAGCCGCAGAACGTTTTGTTCCGCCAATACTTGCTTTCTCCGTCCATTGATCCGCAGTTGGATCGTATTGCCAAAGATCTTTCAGGTAATTACCATCAAAACCACAGGATACATAACCGTCGTTATTGATAGCAAAACCAACCGCATCGTATCTTCCTGTTCCGGCAAAATCTGCTTTTTGTGTCCATGTATTTGAAGCTTGATCATATTCCCAAAAATCCTTTAAATAATTATTCCCGTCAAAGCCTGTACCTACATAACCTTTTGTTGCTATAGAAAACGCGATTGCAGAATTTCTTGCTACCCCCGGGAAATCTGCTTTTTGAGCCCAGTATTGACGGGCAAGGCTATATTCCCAAACATCATTATAACGATCGCGATCCGTAGTACCGGTGGCTAAATAAGCAAAATCTCCTATTATAAATGTAACGGCCTCACTTCTTGCATTGCCGTCAAAATCTGAACTCCGTGACCAGTTACCGATTAAAGTAGTAGTGTCTGAATGTTTCACACAACTCTGAGTAATTAGAAATGACAGAATGATCAAAGAACCTCCCAGCAAATAAGCCTGCGTTTTTCTCATAACATATTTTTGATAAAAGTATCGGCAACATATCAGAAGATGGTCTTAAAATAGACCAATTGGAATCAAGCATAGACGAAACCGATTTATAAAACTATTTCCCATTTTTTGAACCGGCCTATTGATTATTTTATCATAAAAAGAAGATCATCGATTTAAATACTCAATTCGCAGATTAATTAAGCTGTTTAATATACTATAACACTTTACCTGGCCGGCGCACAAATAAATTGCATACCGGATAAGAATCTATAAACTTTATGGCGAGAACTATAACCGGTGGCCTGGTGATCATTATCGTTTTCTCAGTTTTATTGCAATCCTGTTACCGGAATGACATCGGCTTTGGAAATCTTCCAGACAATAATTACACGAATGTTGTTTTCACGGATACGGTAGAAGCAGTCCTTTCAACTGTAGTCCTGGATTCATTTGTCACAAACGGAGCGTCCTCATTTTTATTAGGGAAATACAAAGACCCATACCTGGGAATTGTATCAGCGAGACCTTTTTTTCAAATGACAATTCCATCATCTGAAAGCATACCGACGACTGCCCAGTACGATTCAATTGATTTTATTATTCATCTCAATAAATATTATTACGGGGATACCAGCAGGGCTCAAACCATTTTTATTAATGAGCTGGCAGACTTTATTAATTATAGCTACAGTACCAATTTGTATAATACAAGT
This sequence comes from Chitinophagales bacterium, assembly GCA_044448365.1. Classification (GTDB taxonomy): domain Bacteria; phylum Bacteroidota; class Bacteroidia; order Chitinophagales; family Chitinophagaceae; genus VBAU01. The sequence goes on along the minus strand of JBIOGV010000092.1, from coordinate 6,710 downwards.
AATTTTTCAGTAAAGCCCACTCCATTGGGAAGCCAGACCTTCAAGATCAGGCCTTCAGTAGATGATTCGATCCTGATAAGAATGGATGATGCAAAAGGAACAGAACTTTTTGATAAACTTCAGCAACAGGATAATGACATCATTAATGATGACAATTTTCAAAATTACTTTAAAGGTGTTTCACTTTCGGTTGGCGAAAATGATACAACGGCCGTCTATGGTCTTAACGGATCAGCCAATAATATGGTGATGAGGATTTTTTATCATACAACCACTCCTTATCTTCAAAGCCAATCAGTTGATTTTACATTAAAAGGCGGCACTTATTCTTTTAACCAGATCATTACTGACCGAACGGGCACCTCCCTGTATCCTGCAACACCGGGGATCAAAGAATTTCCTTCGGAGCAAACAAACAACCTGGCCTTTACACAATATGGAGCAGGCGTTTTATTAAAAATAACTTTTCCATCACTGAAGGGAATTATTGCAACAGATAAACTGGTTGAGCTGCAAAAGGCAGAATTAATGGTTAGACCCGTTGCCGCTGGTTTTGATTTCAATAAATTCAAACTTCCGGATAATTTATCACTGGCACAAACAGACGGTACCAATACAGTAGGATCCTATGCTGTGAATAATGTGCCGCCGGTTACAGATGAAATATATGGACTGGACACCTATTATAAGTTTGATGTAACATCCTATATCAATACTTTATTAACCACAGCGGGCGGTGAAGACAAAGGATTTTTCTTAATTGAAAATAATGCTTCACCCAATGTAACACGGGCTGTTATCGGCAACAATCGGCAATCAGTATACAGAACACAGCTTCTTGTTACAGCGATCATTATTAATAAATAAAAATGAATTCTTTTAAAACTTGTACTGTTGCCATTTGTCTCGCAGGATCTGCGTTTATTCCGCTGCTTGTATTTTCTCAGAATATGAACAGCCCTTACTCTGTTTATGGCATCGGTGATATTGATAGCCGGATGTATAACAGAACGAGTGGAATGGCCGGAACAGGTATGGCAACAAAAGCTTTTACAGATATCATTGATAATAATCCCGCCGCTATTTCAGGATTGCCAAGAAGTTTTTTTCTTCTCCATGCCTCAGGTGTTGGAAAAACAGTGCAATATTCAGGTGAAGGAATAGATCAGACCAACAATAACAATAAAGACTTCTGGATAAAAGGGATCACACTGGCTGTAAAAGTAAATAAGTTTTGGGCCAGCAGCATTGGTTTCAAACAATTCAGCAATGTGAATTATCTATTCAATGGTATCAAAAATGTGATCGGTGATAATGAAACCTACTCTGCAGAATATACGGGTGACGGGGGGTTAAATGATTATTACTGGACAAATGCTGTTTCGCTGGGCAAGCATTTTTCGGTTGGTATTAAATCTTCAATAATTGCCGGTGGAATAAACCAAACGGAAACAATTGTGAATGCTGCATCAACCAATACCATACAAACAAAACAGCAGGATTATTTTGGCGATCCCCGTTTTGAGTACGGAGCTATTTATGCCTCCTCAATAAATAAAAACTGGGATCTTTCATTAGGAGGAAAGTTTATTAATAAAACAAGATTGAATTCTGAAAGAACCTTAACGGTAATGCAAAATGCCACGGTGATTCTGAATGATGAGTTCATCAAAAATGACAGGTTTATTTTGCCACAAACTTATAGCATGGGAATTTCCCTTGTACATGATAAAAAAACAAGTTTTGCTGCTGACTATACTTTCGAAAACTGGTCGCCTTTAAATATAAGCGGTGATGGCTGGCGCCTGACAAACAGCAACAAAGTTTCCGCAGGCATAGAAATTTCCAAACACGCTAAGCAATGGGGGCAGTCGGTTGAAAAAAGTTATTTACAGTTTGGCGCCTTCATCAGCAATGCATATTTGCAGGTGAATAATACACCGGTAAATGAGTTTGGAATAACCGCCGGAATGGGCGGATCGATCAGCAGCAATTTGCTCTATGCCCTTTCACTTGAAGGCGGTCAAAGAGGCACTACTGCTGCCGGTTTAATAAAAGAGAATTTCTTTCAATTGACTATTTCATTAACCTATCGTGATTTTCTTTTAAGCAAGGGAAGAAAATATGATTAAGATTTTTTGCGAAATACAATAACTCAGTTCTTATCCTTTACTTCCTTTTCTAAGGGGGTTTAGTTCGGGAAAACAAAAAGCGTTGGCCTTACGGGGTCAACGCTTAATAATTCAGTGAAGAATCTCTTTACTGAACTACTAATTTTTGGGTAAAAACTGATTTACTGTTGATATCCCTGATCTTTACCAGATAAATTCCCTGTGCTGTATTTGATTGAAGATTGACCGTTTGAATTTGTCCCTGGTTCACCACGTTTACTTTTTGTATCATGACCTGTTTACCTGTTACATCGGTTAATTCAATCGTATAATCCCCTGCTTCCAATTTATTAAATTGAATTTTGAACTGGTTCTCACTAATGCTTATCGGGTTTGGATAAAGCTGGACCATATTGGAAGCAGAAAGATCTTGCAGTGGAATAGTGGCAATTTCAGTTGTCTTAACATGAGTCGTTAAATAATTACTGTTTGCCAGGTCAGAAGTAAGATAAACGCCATTTGGAGTTTTGAATTCAGAAGCCTGCCATGATTTGGGATCGATCAAATACCAGTTTTTTGAAAACGACTGGCTGCCCACCAGTAAGTTTCCATCATCAGTTACCACGGCTCCGTTTGTAGTAAAACCTGGTGGCAGTCCTTTCATTGGCCCAAGCCATGTGGCTACTTTGGTTTGAGTATTTATCCTGAAAACACTATTGCTGGCTGAAAACAAATACAAATTCCCGGCATCATCGGCAATGATATCACCGCCCCAACTGCTACAGCCGTTATGAACGGAAATGCCTGTGTTCGACGGATCATCAACAAGAGTGCCTAACTGGTCTATGATTAATTTTTTGCCTGTATTAAAACGAATAAAACCGGTAGCATCGTTTGTAATAGCATAGCCATAGCCATCAGGGGCGATCACCATTCTTGAGATGACTTTTGCATTATCATTGTTTTGGTTTTGCTGTCCGCCGAGAGATTGATCGGTTACATAATAAACTTTCATTGTTTTCAGATCAATATACCGAAGCTGATCAATAAACATGGGCGTATAATAAATCCGATTGTCTTTTTTGTCATAAGCGATCGCAGCAACACCCGTGCTGAAAGGCTGAGGGGCATTGTTGCTTAAAGTAGTGGCGTCTATTTGCTTTTTGGATGTAGCGTCATATGCAGCTAATTTTGGATCAAATCCATTTAGCAGTGCGTCGCTGTAAGTACCGGTTTGCAGATTGAGTTTGCGTAACACGGTCCAGTTCGCTGTATTCTGATTAACATCAGTGATTGCAAAAGCAAAACGATCTTGTGAATGAATAAAACTATTGAGTAAAAAAGAAATGAATAAAGTGAGCATGAAATGGCGTACATTTTTCCTCATAACTAAGTTTTGTGTTAACAATAGGGACATTTAAATTACGGGATTTCCTGCTAAAACAGAATAAAATCCTGGTGTTTATTTCGGGATCTTAAAAAATAATAATAGAATCGTAATCTTACGATAAAAATTAAATTTGTAAACGTTGAAAGCAAGATATGAAATGGATCATTAGCATATTGTTGTTTATCTTTTTTCAATCTCAAAGTTGTAAAAAAGAAGCGGCTATTAAAATACCGGCTTGTATACAGGAGAAGATAGACGCGATTCAGCAACAACCGAGATTTAATCCGCCTGCTACGGTGTATCGTTATTTATATGAAGACAGATATGTTTACCTTTTTAGTTCCAATTGTTGTGATCAGTACGATTACCTGTATGATAAGGATTGCACTATAATTTGTGCACCGGGTGGTGGGATAACCGGCAAAGGAGATGGCCGATGCTCAAATTTTTCCCAGATGGCTTCTGACAAAACTTTAATCTGGAAAGATACCCGTTAAGTTCCTGATCTTATTTCATTCCAATTTTTATAAAGAATTTCCTGCGATGGCCTTTCATTTGGAATTTTATTCAAAGGTTCACAAGGTTTGAAAGATTCAAACAGTTCTTTGGGAAGTTGCTGATATAACTGTGTCCCTTTGGTTTTCCAGGCGATCATTTCATCACTTACTTCCTTTATGATCTTTGCGGGATTACCAAGAACCAGGCTGCGTACAGGGATCTTTTCTCCTTCTTTGATAAAACTTAACGCTCCCACAATGCATTCATCACCCAGCTCTGCATGATCCATAATAACGCTGTTCATTCCTATTAAACAATTTTTCCCAATGGTTGCTCCATGAATAATGGCCCCATGACCCACATGAGCCGAGTCCTTCAATAAAACAGTCAGACCGGGAAACATATGAATGATGCAATTCTCCTGCACATTACAGCCGTTTTCAATAATGATCCCGCCCCAATCTCCGCGTAATGCGGCTCCGGGCCCGATATAGCAATTCCTGCCGATGATCACGTTTCCCATAACCGCCGCCTGCGGATGAACAAACGATGATTCATGAACAACCGGAATAAAATCTTTGAATGAATAGAACATGTTTATTTTTTTGAGGATTCAAAATTGCTTTAAAAAATCAAAACAAATCTTTTTTCGGATTTAAACAGAATTATATTGTCAGTTGTAGTTGTTACGTTTGAGTTTTATAAGTGGCGATAAATTTATAAAGCATTATTATTGTGCGTTTGTTTTTAAAATACACTTGATTTTCTTCTTCCATTATGGTCAGTTATTTTATCAAAAAAAAAATTTAATTATGAAGTACAGAAATCTTGGCAAAACAGGAGAAAGCTTATCTGCCATAGGACTTGGCTGTATGGGTATGAGCTTTGCCTATGGCCCACGCAATGACGAGGAGTCCCTCGCCACGCTTAACAGGGCGATCGAACTGGGTATTAATTTTTGGGACACGGCGAATATGTATGGTTTTGGTCATAATGAGGAACTGATCTCAAAAGTTCTGGTTCCGAACCGGGATAAAGTTTTTATCGCCACAAAATTTGGTTTCAGGCAAAGAGAAGGCAACACTTCAAATTTTGCGGGCACACCTGCTACATACGTCGACGGCTCGCCAACTCATGTTAAAGAAGCGGTTGAAAAAAGTTTAAAACGATTGGGTATTGAAACAATAGATCTGTATTATGCTCATCGTGTTGATCCGAATGTACCGATCGAAGAAACAGTTGAAGCAATGAGCGGTCTTGTCAGGCAAGGCAAGGTTCGTTACCTCGGGTTGTCTGAGGCATCGGCCAAATCAATTCGAAAGGCATATGCAGTTCACCCGATCACTGCGCTGCAAAGTGAATACTCATTATTGACAAGAGAAGTGGAAGGCGAAATACTCGATACGATCCGCGAATTGGGTATTACATTTATTCCGTATAGTCCTCTTGCAAGAGGGTTAGTGACTGCAACAGTTGAGGATAAAGACAAACTAGCCCAGGATGACTTCAGGAGAACGCTGCCGCGATTTGATGATGAACACTGGCAAAATAATAAACAGCTTGTTGATGAATTTGCAGAATTTGCCCGATCAAAAAATTGTACACCGGCTCAACTTGCGCTGGCATGGGTGCTTGCACAGGGTGATGACATGATCCCGATCCCCGGAACAAAACGGAGAAAATATCTTGAGGAAAATGCAGCTGCCTTAGATATTGTATTAAGCAAAGATGACCTGCGGGAAATCGAAGACATCGTTAGCAATCACCCGAATATTGGTAATCGTTACAGTGAAGGATCAATGAAACTGGTGAATAAATAGAATGGTTATATTAATGAATAGGGTAGTAAGATATTGTGATATTCAATATCCTAATATCTCAATATCTTAATATTCAAAGACGCTCAACGGTTCCTATAAAAATTATACACCAATTAATGTCTTTCCTGTTCTGAAGCAGGTTCCTTTGAACAGGGCGACCTGCTCATTTTTTTGATTGGTGACCATGATGAGATAAACCCCGGTACTTCTTCCATTGTGAATTTCTTTTGCTTCAGCAGTTAACACATCGCCTACATTCACTGCTTTTGTAAAAGTGATCGTAACATCCAAAGCCACTGATAAATTATTCCGGTTATTGCAGGCAAAAGCAAAGGCGCTGTCGGCTAAAGAAAAAGGAAGACCGCCATGAACAATCCCAAAACCATTTACCATTTCTTTCCGGATGGTCATCCTGATGCGGCTATAACCTTCTTTCACTTCCAATACTTCCACACCCATCCACTGGCTGAAAAAATCATTTTCCATCATATGGGTGACTACAGCTTCGTGAGTCGTTTGCATAATAATTCGTAATTATTAATTAATAATTATTGATTATTGCCCTTTAAAGGTTGCTTTTCTTTTTTCCATAAATGCTTTGACGCCTTCTTTATAATCTTCCGTTTGTGAGGCTTTCATCTGGAAAATATCTTCTTCCTGCAATTGTTGTTCAAATGTATTTGTAAACGAGTCGCCTAAAACTTTTTTCGTGTAAGCCAATCCTTTTGTTGGCATCTGGGCCAGGAATTTTGCAATGTTCATTGAGTTTTCTATAAAAATTTCATCGGGGAAAAATTGATAGATCATCCCGATCCTTTCGGCTTCCTCAGCGGAAACTCTTGCGCCAAGCATCATCAATGCGGATGCTTTTTGCCAGCCGATCAGTCTTGG
>JBIOGV010000091.1:0-12233 GCA_044448365.1 Chitinophagales bacterium | reverse complement strand
TTCGGCCGAAACAAGGTCGGGATCCTGATCCAGAATTTTCATGGCTATATTTTTCGCAGTTTCTAAAATGGGTCTGTCTTTGACTATACTTACCAGGTTAAAGTTTAATTCACCACTTTGCCTTGTTCCTTCAATATCACCGGGTCCACGAAGGTCAAGGTCTTTTTCTGCGATCAAAAAGCCATCATTGGTAGAAGTCATTATGCCGATCCTTTCAAGAGCATCATTTCCGATGTTGTTTCCAGTCAACAATATACAATAACTTTTTTCCTTTCCCCTCCCGACCCTGCCTCTTAACTGGTGAAGCTGGGAAAGACCAAACCTTTCGGCACTTTCAATGATCATTACAGTGGCATTTGGCACATCTACTCCTACTTCAATTACTGTGGTTGATACCATTATTTGAGTGTCACCGGTAACAAATCGATGCATATTGGTTTGCTTTTGAACCGGTTTTTGCCGGCCATGTACCATGCTGATCCAATATTTAGGTTCAGGAAAATAAGCCTTTACATTTTCGTATCCCTTCATCAAATTCTCATAATCTAATTTTGAGCTTTCTTCGATCAGGGGAAAAATAATATATACCTGGCGTCCTTTAGCGATTTGATCCCTTACAAAATCCATTACCTGCGACCGCTTGCTTTCATAACGATGTACGGTAGTAATAAGTTGTCTTCCCGGAGGCATTTCATCCATAACACTATAATCCAGGTCTCCATAAGCAGTCATGGCCAGAGTTCGGGGAATCGGTGTAGCTGTCATAACAAGAATGTGCGGAGGAATTTCTGATTTTTCCCATAGCAGGGCCCTTTGTGCTACTCCAAACCGATGCTGTTCATCAATAATTGCAAATCCAAGATTTTTAAATTGTACGGTTTCTTCGATCATAGCATGTGTTCCAACAAGAATATTCAAGCTGCCTTCGGCGAGAATATTCAGGATATGCTTCCTTTCTGCTGTTTTTGTTGATCCCGTTAATAATTTAATATTTACAGGCAGATCTTTCAGTAATTCAACGATGTTATTATAATGTTGCTGAGCAAGTATTTCAGTGGGCGCCATCATACAGGTTTGATAGCCATTATCAATTGCCAGCAACATAGTTAACAAAGCCACAATAGTTTTTCCGCTGCCCACATCACCCTGTAGCAAACGATTCATCTGGTGGCCTTTTGCCGTATCTGCTCTTATTTCTTTAATGACTCTTTTTTGAGCACCTGTTAATTCAAAAGGAAGGTAATTGCTGTAAAATGTATTGAATAAATTGCCGACCTTATCAAACACAACACCCTTTGAAAACCGATGACGTTGCAACCTGAGTTTACCGAGCCTCAATTGCGACAGAAAAAACTCTTCAAACTTGAGACGCCTTACTGCTTTATCATAATTTTCCGGAGATGAGGGAAAATGAATTTGCTTATAAGACTCGTATCGTGGCAAAAGTTTCAGTTGATGTAAAATACTCATAGGAATATTTTCCGGGATATCCTTTTCCCGGAGCATTCCAAACAGGCTTTGCGTTAATTTACCAATTGGTCTCCCTCCCAAACCTTTTGATTTTAATTTTTCAGTGCTGGGGTAAACAGGTTCAAGATAATTTTTACCATCTGACGTTTCTTCCGTTAATAACTCCATTTCAGGATGTATCATTTGCGGATGGCCCTGGTAAAAACCAGCCTTTCCATATACCAGGTACGATTGACCTGGTTTCAGACTTTTTTGTATCCAGCCCGCACCTTCGAACCATACTAACTCAAGAAAACCCGATTTATCCGTCAACTGGCCCACCAGTCTTTTTTTTCCTTTTTGACCGACCAATTCAATCACTGATAAAATTCCTGCAACCTGTATATATTCTGTTGCAGGATTTATTTCTGAGATAAGATTCACTTTTGTTTTATCAACATGACGGTAAGGAAAATGATTCAGCAGATCATCGAAAGTAAAAACGCCGAGTTCTTTCTTTAAAAGCTCGGCCCGTTGAGGACCTACACCTTTTAAATATTCAATTGGATTGGATAATATTTGAGGTGTGAGTGGAATAGTATTGTTTTTTGCAAAAATAGAATTGCCGGGAATCAAAATAAATGAAGAATGAGCCTGATGAGCTGTTCATCTTATTCTATAGCCTCCCGTACTGATTTTTCCCACAGAACAGTCTGGTGACCCCGAACATATTTAAAAAAGCCTTTTACGAGACAACTATTCATAAACATAAAATAAAATGGGATACTTAAAATTCCCATGCGCCAACCGGCTGCAATAAAAATTCCTCCCACCAGCGTTAATAGATAGAAAAACCCTTGTGCCAGCAATAAAAAATCAAAAATGTAACCCTGGTGATTGATCACCAATTCAATATTTGTAATTAAAACAAGGATAATTAAAAAGGGGCTTGCAACCCATCGCAACAAACGTCTTGAAAAATATTGCAAACTCAGCAATGGAAATTTGAAAATATTCAGGCATTGTATCAAATGAGAAACAGCCTGGTAAGCCCCGGCCGCAATACGTATCTTTCTTTTTTCTTCTTCGGCAAGTGTAGCTGATGAAGCTTCTATAGCAAAAGCACCGGGTTCATATTCTATCCTATATCCCTTTAAACAAACCTGTATGGAAAACATGAAATCGTCTAATATAAAATGATCGAAGGGAGGATGAAACAATCCGGTACGAATAGAAAATAATTCTCCCGCTGCCCCGACAACAGTATTGAAATCCGAATCCTGTTGTTTCATAAATGATTCATATTTCCAATACATTCCCTCGGCGTGTCCAATTACTGAATAATCCTTACCCTGCAGGATTTTCTTTTCACCTGCTACGCCTCCTACTTTTTTATTTGCATAATGACGAACAATGGCCCTGATACATCCCGGGTTCAGCATTGAATTTGCATCGCTAAAAACCACAACAGGTGTTTGCACAAATCGCATTGCCCGTTTTAACGCAGCAGATTTACCTTCTCTTTTTGATTGATGCAATAAAGTAATGAGATCACATTGCCTGATCAATTCAATGGAATTGTCTGTTGACCCATCTGTGATAAAAATTACTTTCAACAATTCCCGTGGATAATCAATTTCAAAACAGTTCTCTATTTTTTGTGAAAGAACGGAGCCTTCATTATAAGCAGCTACTATAAGCGTTACCGGTAAAAGTTCAGATCTGTCTGCCTGAAGAGAATAAAAGCCCTTTTTTATTTTATTGACGACGAATAATAATATCCCATAGCCAACATAACAATAAAATAAAACAGCGAGGCTAAACCAAAATAGTACTTTTAAAATAGTCATTTGAATTACGTGTTCAAGTTAGTAAAAATCAGGGGGAAGAATCGTATAATTTCCCGTAATGAACACAATAAAATAATCTTGCGTTTTCTGATAATTTTTTTTATTTTTCGGTAGAATTACCGCCACCAGACACCAAAAAACCGAACCCAATGAAAGTCTTTCCACCACTTCTTCAGATAGAATTGAACTTTACTGACTGCAGGTTTGCATTGCTATCCTTTATTACAGCATTCGCAGTATCGATGGTATGTATACCCCCTCTTATAATGTTGGTTAATAAATATCGCTTGCATGATAAGCCTGATTTAAGAAAAGAACATTCAATTCCCACTCCAACGCTGGGCGGTATTGCAATCATCTTAGGGATGATCATTTCGCTTGTTCTATGGTTTCCCGTTTCCCTTCCAAAGGAAATTATGATCAGCTTTTTTTGCATCGCCATTATTTTTGGCATGGGAATCACGGATGATGTTAAAGATCTTCCTGCAAAATATAAATTCATTGTCGAAGCTGCGTTAGCTTCATTGATAGCTCTCTCGGGCATACGTATCACTACTTTTGGCGGATTGTTTGGTGTGAACGAATTACCATTATCAGCCCAATATACGTTTACAATCTTTGCAATTGTTGGTACCACCAATGCATTTAACCTGATTGATGGAATTGACGGTTTGGCGGGAGGCTTAAGCTTTATGAGTCTTGTTATTCTCGGCATTTTTCTTACAATCGGCGGAGATAAGAATTTTGCCCTGATTGCTTTTGCACTGGCAGGAGGTGTATTAGCCTTCTTATATTTCAACATGAACCCGGCAAAAATTTTTATGGGTGATACGGGTTCACTTGTTCTTGGTTTTATAATCGCCATTCTTTGCACAAGACTTATACAGATAAATGGTAAAGAAGCACAGCCCCTGCTGAAAAATACTCCATTATTTGCTTTTGGCGTGGTGTTAATTCCCGTGTATGATGCTATGAGAGTATTTATATTAAGGATCTGGAACGGGCAATCTCCTTTTAATGCCGATAAAACCCATGTTCATCACCTTATGACCCATGCCGGGCTAAGCCATAACTATTCGTCAAAGATCATTTATGCAATACATGCCGTTATCCTGGTGGAAGTATACTGGCTGGATGAATTACGGCCAGGGCTTATTTTTTCTGTTCTTTTAGCTACGATGATGCTTTTAACAATTTTGTTTAGAAACTTTCTTCGAATTAAAAAACAAAAATCAACCGATACAGAACAGGCGACATATGGATTAAGATGAATAAAATGTTTCCCCCATCTTGCATATAACTAACCGGTCTGTCTGGCCATCTACATGAGAAAATCTTTTTATCCTGCTTATTCAGCAGGATATTTTTATTTCCGAACTATCTATTGCTTCCGATAAAAAATAAAGAATGAATAAAAAAGCTAGAATCCTGGTTTTGGATAATGATACTGCATTGGAACAATGTCAAAATGATGCTTGAATACAAAGGTTATCTTGTAACGTTAAACTTTACTGAAGCACAACAGATCCTGCTCGTGATTTATTGTAAAAACGTTTCGAAAAGGCAAAGCGAAAAATAATCGCGATCCAAATAATAAAGATGAACAGGCCAAGCAATCTTTTTACATTCGTTTCGATAGCATTAATATGAAAAGAAGTCATCGGAATATTTGTTTTATCATACCGAAAGACAGGGTTTAAGAAGATACTTGTCCCCTTTGGATAATCAATAACCGCCCGAATGTAATGATCCCCGGGCCTTATTATATAGGATGCTGAGGAGGTATCACGATGCACTGCCAGTAATTTTCCATTTTGCCCGGTAAATGAAATCTGGCTGGCAGCCTCATTCATTTGTAAGACAATTGTATCACCCGATAATTTCAGGTAATTCAACACAGGCAGGTCGTCGTTGCGATCTCCAATAATCATTCCATAACCTTTCCCCTTTTTCAGAGCATTCAAAACGGTTTTTTGATCTGTCGAAGCAACATTGATCCAGGTACACATTTTTGCCAAACAGTCTTTATTAAATATATCATGCTCATCATCATTTCCTACAATAAAAACAGGTTTACCGTTTGATAATGCTGTATCCCAGCCGGCGGTTGAAATGGCATAGGGACTCAAAACTTCCATGCAATGGTAATTTGTAAGATACCTGAAATCGGAAGCATGATAACCATGAAAGGCTAAAGGATGGTTTACGATCACTACATCATCTGAATCCATGAGGCGATTGAGTACATGTTGCTTATTATCCAATGATTGAGGGAACTGGTAGTCTATCCACTGTACCTCATTGCTTCCAAGTACAAGCTGATGCGTTTTGCCAAAATTGTATCCGTGTTCGTACGCGGAGATGTAACCAGGAGTGTTTGCATAAGTTTTATTTATGGTTTGATAATCCGACACACAATGCACACCATAGTGCATGGAATCATACATGTGATAAACATCTTTTGCAGTGCCGCTGCCATGGGTTAGCCCATGCCACGCATTGGTATGAGCGTGAAAATTGCATTTTACCCAATGACCGGGATCAATGGAGTCATAAGGATTATAAAATGATTTGCCGGAGAACGATCGCGTTGTGTTGAATGAAAAAACCGGGCAAAAAAAATATTGATTGATAACAACCAGGATGATAAATGAAAAAAGAATGATAAAAAATAGCTTCAACATTTTCACAGGTGCAAAAGTTGGAAGCTTTTGCTGAAAAACAAAAAAACCATTCATTAATTTCCTGTAAAACTTTAAACATATTTTTTTGGCAAGGTAATTTTCATGCTTATTATGTACTTTTCCTTATCAATACCATAGTGATGAAATTATTTTTCAAATATGCGGTGTTTATTGCTTTGACCGGTGTTATCTTATTCATTCCTTTTTTATGGTCGACACACCTGTTTGATTGGGATGAAATAAATTTTGCCGAGTGTTCAAGGGAAATGCTCAAAATGCATGATTACACACGGATTTATGTTGACTTTAAACCTTTCTGGGAAAAACCTCCTATGTTTTTTTGGATGCAGGCACTCTCAATGAAAATATTCGGCATCAATGAATTTGCAGCCCGCTTTCCCAATGCGATTTGCGGCATAACGACCCTTGTTGTGATCTTTCTTTGCGGCAGTAAAATTTACAATAAAAAATTCGGCTTATTATGGAGCCTCGCATACCTCGGATCAATTTTCCCGAACATGTATTTTAAATCCGGAATCATAGATCCCTGGTATAATCTTTTCACTTTTCTTTCCCTGTTTTTTTTCATTTTATATCACTGGAAAAGAAATGGATTTGATAAGGAAGGATTAAAAAAGAAACCGGTTGTTTATGCAATATATGCAGGAGTTTTTATGGGACTGGCCATCTTAACAAAGGGGCAGGTGGCATTAATGGTTTTTTTGCTTGTGCTGGGAGTTTATATTATTTATAATCGTTTCAAGCTTTTTTTTTCCTGGCCTCATGCCATTTTATTCCTTGTGGTTACTCTTTTGGTGACTCTTAGCTGGTATGGTTATGAGACGATAAAAAACGGTCCATGGTTCATTACCCAATTCTTCAAGTACCAATACCGTCTTTTTACCACTCATGATGCCGGTCAAAAAGGTTTTTTCGGTTATCACTACGTGGTCATATTAATTGGATGTTTTCCGGCTTCTATTTTTGCTATTCCTTCTTTTTTTAAAACTCCTGCTCATACACGGTTTGACAGGGATCTTAAAAGATGGATGATCATTCTTTTTTGGGTAGTAACCATTTTATTTACGATCGCCCAGTCAAGAATCATCCATTATTCTTCCCTGGCCTGGTTCCCTGTTACATTCCTGGCTGCATATACTTTCTATAAATGGGAACAAAAAGAAATGAATTTTAAAAAATACACAGGCATTCTTGCAGCTATTATTGGAGGGATTATTGCCCTTGCGGTACTCGCCGTTCCTATTTTTGCTCTGAATATCAGGAAATTTATTCCGTATGTAAAGGACAAATTTGCACAGGCAAATATGCAGGCAGATGTATATTGGTCTGGCTGGGAAAGTTTGATTGGTCTATTTCTGATCATCATGATCGTTATAGGTATATGGAGATTAAAAAGAAAAGAATTCCAAAAAGCCGCTTTGATATTTTTCTCCGGAACTGCCATTTTTATTTTTTTAGTTTCAGCGATCATCGTTCCCAAAATTGAGAGATATTCTCAGGGGGCTGCAATTGATTTTCTGAAACAAAGAAAAGGAGAAGACTGTTATGTATCCACATTGGGATATAAAAGCTATGCCCAGTTTTTTTACACTCAAAAAGAAAAACCGGTAAATCCTGATTATTATACTGAAGGCTGGCTTCTCACTGGTAAGATCGACAAGCCGGCCTATTTTGTATCAAGAGTAAATCGCGCAGAGACCTATTTACAATACCCGGAATTGAAAGAGCTTTACCGGAAAAATGGCTATGTTTTTTTAAAAAGGGAAATACCAAAATAGCCTGAAGATGCAAGTTTTGCTGACAATTTCATGATTCTTTTAATACCCCTTTTTTTTACGGGAAAAAAATTTTAAAACCCTGCTGATTATTTTATCGTTTGAACCAAGCCAGCCTTTTAATTTGGTATAAACCGAGACCATGGTATTATCGATCTTTACCATAATTTTTTTATTCCCATCGCCCGGCCTGGTTTGATAAAAAGTAGCGCGGCGAAAAGGATTCTGCTCTATTGTATAATAATATAGTGCGATTGATCTTCGGAACTGATCTTCAGGACAGGTCATGGGTTCAGGGTGCCCGTGAAAGGAATCAGCATCTGTATTAAAGATGACACAGCGATTAAAAACAGGAGAAATCTTTTTTTCACAGGTTTTTATTTGCTTGTCCCAAAGTTCCAGTTTCCCACCCCAGTCATCGCTCCAGTTTTTATTCAAATACACAAGCACATTGATACGTCTTTGCCAATTAGGGTGATGCGGGTGAACCGTAAAATCGGCGTGTATGTTTAAAAACCCACCTCTCCGGGACTGGTGAACGCCGCCTCCTTCAAGATGGTCATCTTTTTGAAGGTTTTTTATTCCCGTAATGGTACTCAGGAACTGAAGGAAGCCAGGCGAATTCAATTCTTCAATTGTTTGTTTAATGGTTGCAGGTAACATGTCAAGTTTGTTCAATCCTCTCTTTTTTTCATTGTAGTGTGTATAGTTAATCCAACCATCGGTGTTATTCAATTCATTAAACTCGTTTACGCATCTGTTCAGTATTTCCTCATTTAGAAAATTTTCAAGCACAATATGCGGATAAGGCTGGGCCTGTTGATACTCTTTGCTGAGTTCCGGAAGTTTGCTGTTCCACCTGTCATAGTCAAATATTAACGGCATATTTATAGTTGGGTTTTGCATGATAGTTATCTTTTTATACTGTCAATAACATATGAATTTTGTTTTCGCGAAAGAAGCTTCCAATTATAGACCTTAAGTTTTGTTAAACGGTACAGCAGGCTAACCTTGATAACTCCGAGGCCATAAATAATTCCCCGCTTGAAATTTATCGATGATGCTTCTTGAAAATATTTAGTCGGGCATGTAATTTCTGCAATCTCAAATCCATTAAAAAAAACCTGGGCTGCTACCTGGTTATCAAAAATAAAATCATCGGAATTGAGTTCATAGTCTATTGTTTTCAGAACTTCTCCTGAAAATGCTCTGTAGCCGGTGTGATATTCAGAAAGCTTTTGATTGAATAAAACATTCTGAGTAAAGGTAAGCACCCGGTTGGCGATATATTTATACCATGGCATGCCGCCTTTTAAAGCTCCTTTTCCAAGAATTCTTGATCCGAACACTACCGGGTACAAACCATTGGCGATAACGCTGCACATTGCAGGTAAAAGGCGGGGATCATACTGATAGTCCGGATGAAGCATGACAACAATATCAGCATTCAATTCAAGAGCTTTATTGTAGCAGGTTTTTTGATTCCCCCCATATCCCCGGTTTTTAACATGTGAAATGATATGGTTGATGCCGAGGTGCTCCGCTTCGGTGATCGTATTGTCGCTGCTGGCATCATTAACTAATATTACTTCATCTACAATATCAAAAGGAATTTCCAAATAAGTTTGCCTTAATGTTTTTTCGGCATTATATGCAGGTAATACAACTACTATTTTTTTCCCATTTAACATCTGAAGGGGAAAATTAAGTTATTATTGCATTACCTCAACTATATCCATTTTTTCAACTGTTTTATACCGGGTAGTCTTATTTAGAAATTCCATACTCAAAAGAGTTATTGGATAATTATCCATCACCTTCAAAATTCGTATTTTCCTTCCATTCAAAGCTAATTGTTTAGTCTGTTCATCAGACAGGTACAATAAAAAACTTTTTCGGTTAATATTTCGCAGGGAAGTATCAGTAGAACAAAACTGGCGATCCAAATAAAAGATATATGGGGAAGACCACTGAGTGGTATATACCGGCATGTTCTCGGCAGATTTATTAATCCAGAAAGCAGCTTCACTGCCGGCCTGGTAATGTGCTAAAGAAGGATAAAAAGCGAAATTCAGATAGATATTAAGACAGAACGAAGCCAGTGAAGTCTTATATACGATTTGCCAAATTCCAGCTGCTTTACTGACCACAAGCAAAAAAGAGATTATAGTGACGAGTACCAGCAGAGCAAAAATCCACGATCCATTAGCCGGCATATAAAAAATTTGCAGAAAAGCGAGCAACGAAAAAAGCAGGAAGACAACAAAATTCTGAATAAGACGAATTCTTATTATTGTTTGCTTTACAGTAGTGCCATATAGATATTGAGCGACAATAATGGCAAAAAAAGGAAACACTATATTCAGGTAATGTGGAAGCTGGAACCTGGAAGCGGAAAAAAGAATAAACGTTACTAAAGCCGCGCTCAAACAATACCACTCGTGATCATATTTGAATCTGAAATTTTTGCGTATGAATGTTATGATTGCTATGAACAATAAAATGGACCATGGTAAAAAGGCCCATAATATTGTATGCAGGTAAAACAGAGGGTTTCCTGTTCCTTTTATAGGGCCGGTATTAAAAAATCTTCCAACCTGGCTATCCCAGAAAAAAAACCTGATACCTGAAACATTTGTTTTTCCAAACACAGTTTTTTCCGGATGAAGATCAAATTGCTGGTACAGGCAATAAATTTCTGGCAGTATACATATTGCAATTAACGCCAGGGCAACCAGCCAACGCCACTGAAACAGGTCTTTCCATTTTTCTTTTATTATTAACTCCCCGAGAACAGCACCGCATATGGGAATAAGTGCAAACATACCTTTTGTCATGATTGCAAATCCGGCAAACAGGGAAGCTGCAAGAAGATGAAGATTGTTTTTTAATCTATAACTTTTGTAAAAATGATAAACAGATGCAATGATCAAACCTGTTAAATAAGGTTCCGCCTTCACATCGTTATCAGATAAAACAATATGTTGTGCCGTCAGTAAAATTAAAACGGCCCATAGCCCAATCGTTTTATTATAAAGATCCCTGGCAAAGAGATAAGTATACCGGGCGCCCATCATTAAGAACAATATGGCCGGTAATTTGTAAGCCCATGTATGAATGCCAAAAATCTTAAAAGAAACTGCTGCTATCCAAAAAGGAAAATGTGGTTTGTCCAGCCAGTCCTGCGTCCCATAATACAAATTGACATAATCATTGTTTAAAGCCATTGTCTTGGAAATGGAAGCATATAAAGTCGCATCTGGCCCCATTAAAGTATTGAAAAGTCCCGTGAAATTTATTAAAACTGCAAATCCTATAAATATATAAATGGCTTTACCAGCAAAAATGCTATCGCTTTTTTTCATTGGACCTTTTCGGGAAGACTTGATTTGATAAAGATAGCATTAAAGAGAATTTAGGTTGGGTTGGATTGATTTTTTGGGTAAAAAATTACCGGGTTATCTTTTATACTGGTTGGTTGCCGCTATCTTTTCCTCAGGTTTATTGTACCGGGTCTAGGGACGATGAGGCCTGTTATTGGGTGTATTCAAAATTTCTATCACGGGGATATTTTGATTACCCGCCAATGATCACATTGCTTATAACAACAGGCACTTTTTTCTTTGCCGGTGAACTGGGCGCCAGGCTTATGATGGTAATATTGAATACCCTAATTTTATTGATCACGGAAAAATTCACATTAATGATCATTTTTACAGCTATCGAAAGTTGTTCTTACATGCAGGTAACTGTCATCTCAGGATGATCTGAAGTGAATATTCATAACGGAAAGTTCTTTAAAGAATTCCCTTTCTTTTTTTATTTCCCTGAGGTCATAAAACAAAAAATCAAACCCAAGCCATAAGAGAAACCATCCTCCGGGTTCCAGGATTATTTTAACAACAGAGAAAAAAAATGAGGGATAGTCTCTGAAATTTATATAAGAATTCACTGTCATTATCAGAAGCCCCGCTATCAGCAAACTAATTCCTTCATTGAATTTTTGGGTGTATTTATTTCTATTATCGCGGAATTGGTCTGAGAAAAAATCTTTTAAACTATTTGTTATTACACCTTCTGAATGATCGTCTCTCCGACCCTGCGGCAACAACAACAGTAAATCAGTTGATTTTTCTTTTTTATATTTTTTTGCTATTCGTAATTCATGTAAAAAATCCTCAGATATCCTTCTTTTCAGGAATTGCCGGGAATCAAAATCAGAATAAATATCATCATACTGATCCAGCGAAAGGCTTAATTCTGACATGTATCATATGTATTAGAAAGCCAAGACAAATAAGCCCTGCTGCTCTCTGCAGCAGGGCTTTTCAATAATCAAGGGCCCGTCATTTCACTGCAACATGTTTCGTAATCAGAGCTTTCTTTGCTTCTTCTTTTTTGGGCAATGTAAGTTTGAGTACCCCATCAACATACGCCGCTTCGATCTTTTCTTT
>JBIOGV010000090.1:0-12236 GCA_044448365.1 Chitinophagales bacterium | reverse complement strand
TTGCTGAAGAAAAAAGAAAGATTGGGAGCAAAATCATCGATATTCATGCCCCTACTTAAATAATATTCCACGTAGGTGAAACCATTGGCCAACGTAAATGCAAGCTGGGTAATAGGATTGGCACCGGCTTCCGCAATATGATAACCACTAATGCTTACACTGTAAAAATTCCGGACTTTATTTTGAATAAAATATTCCTGTACATCACCCATTAACTTCAGGGCAAATTCAGTTGAAAAAATACAAGTGTTCTGTGCCTGGTCTTCTTTTAAAATATCGGCTTGTACAGTTCCGCGAACCTGTGACAACGCCTCGTTCTTTATCTTTTCATAAACCTCTTTTTCCAGGACTTCGTTTCCCGAAAGGCCGAGCAATTTTAAGCCAAGGCCATTATTACCGTCGGGTAGTCTTTCAGGAAATGAAGGATTGAAATAAGATGGCTTTTGAAGATGCTTAAACTTTTTGTTTATTATTTCATTCACTTCTTTCCATTTGCCATTTGCCTCCAGCCATTTTTCACATTGTTGATCGATCACCGCATTTAAGAAAAAAGCAAGCAACATGGGTGCGGGCCCATTTATGGTCATGCTAACGGAAGTTTTTGAGCTACAAAGGTCAAAACCGCTGTACAATTTCTTTGCATCATCAACTGTCGCAATGCTTACTCCGCTGTTTCCAATTTTTCCATAAATATCCGGGCGATCGTCTGGGTCTTCACCGTAAAGTGTTACGCTGTCAAATGCAGTGGATAGTCTTTTTGCCGGCTGATCGATAGAAACATAGTGAAACCGCCAGTTCGTTCTTTCAGGAGAACCTTCGCCTGCAAACATTCTTGTAGGATCTTCGCCTTCCCGTTTTAATGGAAAAACTCCCGATGTAAAAGGAAAAAGCCCGGGTGCATTTTCCTGTGCCTGCCATTTTAATATATCACCCCAGTCTTTGTATTTGGGTAAAATGACTTTTGGAATCCAGGTTCCGGATAAGCTGGTTGTAAACATTTCCTGCCTGATCTTTTTATCACGAACATTATATTCATAATAATCCTGTTCGTAAGCTTTTATTTTTTCGGGCCAGTTTTGGATCAGCTTGCGGCTGACAGGAGTTAACTGATCGGTATAAAATTTTATTTGATCCTGGATTTGTTTTAATAAAGCATCATCGGTCTTTTCCTTCATGATCTCCAACGCACCCTTTAATTGATATAGTTTCGATGCAATGATGGATTGCTCTTTTACCAGTTGATCATATTCGCGGATAATCAAAGTTATTTCACTTAAATAACGAACGCGACCCGATGGAATAATCTCGGGTGAGACTTTTGCTGTTTTATCAAATCGGAAATTGCCAAAACTTACGTTGGTTTTTTTCTCAATGGTTTTTAACATGAGTTCGAATAACTGGTTCACTCCATCATCATTAAACTTACTTGCCATTGTTCCGATAACCGGCAATTCATTATCACTTGCAGTAAATAATTGATGATTGCGTTTGTATTGTTTTCGCACATCTGCCAATGCATCCAACGCTCCGGCTTTATCAAATTTATTAATGGCAATAAGATCAGCGTAGTCAAGCATATTGATCTTCTCAAGCTGTGAAGCGGCGCCATATTCCGGTGTCATCACATACATGCTTACATCACAATAGCCCAAAATGGATGCATCACTCTGTCCGACCCCTGCGCTCTCAAGAATAATAAAATCGAATTCAGCTTCTTTACAAATATCAATTGCTTCGTCTATATGTCCGCTCAATGCCTTATCACTTTCCCTGGTTGCAAGACTTCTCATGTAGGCTCGTGGATGAGAAATGGAATTCATCCTTATTCTGTCACCAAGTAAGGCACCACCTGTTTTTTTCCTGGAAGGATCGACAGAAATAACAGCAATGGTTTTACCAGGGAAATTGTTTAAAAATCTGCGAACGATCTCATCCGTGACTGAAGATTTACCCGCGCCTCCTGTGCCCGTAATTCCCAAAACCGGGATAACCATTTCGGATTTCGGATTTCGGATTTCAGATTTTAATACACCATTCTCTGCATTTGTGATCTCTCTTGCAATTTTTCTAATGTCTTTCACTTCACCTAAAGGCATCCCGTTTTTGAACTCGGTTTTTCCATTTAGCGAAACATCGCATTGCCTGATCACATCTTCGATCATTCCTTCCAACCCCATTTTTCTTCCGTCGTCCGGCGAATAGATTTTGGTGATACCATATTTTTGCAATTCTTCAATTTCCTGTGGCAAAATAGTTCCGCCGCCACCACCAAAGATCTTTATGTGCCCGCAGCCGCTTTCATCAAGCAAGTCTTTCATATACTTAAAGAACTCTACATGCCCTCCCTGGTAACTGGTAATGGCAATGCCCTGTACGTCTTCTTCAATTGCGGCTTCAACAATTTCTTTGACACTGCGGTTGTGGCCCAGGTGAATAATTTCCACACCGTTGCCCTGAAGAATGCGGCGCATGATATTAATAGCCACATCATGGCCGTCAAAAAGAGAGGCGGCAGTAACAATACGGATTTTATTTTTAGACTGGTAACTCATAGCAAGCTTAACGCAAAAACAAAGTTAATGAAAACGAATTGTGGTTATAGTAGCGATCACACCTGTTTAGCTTCATTATCTTTGTCAAATGCAGTCAATGATCGATGCTGTTTCCCAATTATACAAAAGCTGGAAAGGAAAAGCGCCCGAACGATTGGAGGTATTGCCTCAAAGCGGAAGTGAAAGGAGATATTTTCGTTTGCATGACAATGATAGATCCGTTATTGGTGCATATGGAGCTAATATAAAAGAAAACGAAACCTTCATTTATTTCTCCAATCATTTTCAGAAAAAGAATCTTTCGGTCGCCAATATCCTCGCGGTAAGCGATGATATCAGCACTTACCTGCAGGAAGATTTTGGAGACCAGTCATTACTCAAAATTCTCGAAACCGAAGGGTTTACTGAGAATGCTTATTTGCTTTTCAGAAAAAGTCTTGAAGCTTTGGCAGGTTTGCAGATAAAAGGGGATGAAGGATTAAATTACAATCTCTGTCTTACCAATGCAGAGTTTGGAAAACAAGCCATCATGGCCGATCTTCTTTATTTCAAATATTATTTTTTAGACGCATTGCGCCGGCCTTACGATAAACAAAAACTAATTAATGATTTTGAAGCACTGAGTACATATTTAACTCATACGGAGTATAAATATTTTATGTTTCGTGATTTTCAAAGCCGGAATATATTGGTGAAAGAAGACAGATCCATTCATTTCATAGATTACCAGGGTGGCATGAAAGGAGCGCCTCAATATGATGTGGCTTCCATGCTGTGGCAGGCAAGAGCAAACTTGCCGGACGAATGGAAAGAGAACCTATTGACTGACTATATGAATGTATTTGAAGATTTAATTCAATCATCACCCGACAGAAATATTTTCCGCAGCCAGTATAATGGATATGTATTGATTCGATTATTGCAGGTATTAGGTGCCTATGGCTTTCGGGGGTTATTTGAGCGCAAAGCACAATTCTTAACCAGCATTCCTTTAGCCCTAAAAAATCTAAAATGGTTTTTTGAAAATCAAAGTCTTGGTATTTCTGTGCCGGAATTCGGAAAAGTTTTGGGGATTTGCATTCATGAAGATGTGATCAGACAATTCACTCCATTGCAGGCTACCGAAACAACACCATTGATAGTTATCATAAATAGTTTTTCGTATCGCAATGGAATTCCTCAAGATGAAACAGGGAATGGGGGTGGTTTTGTTTTTGATTGCAGGGGCCTGTTAAATCCCGGCCGCATTGAAGAGTTTAAGATCCTGCACGGCCGTGATAAAGCTGTGATGGATTATATTGAACAGCAAACCAGGATGAGCGAATTTCTGAACAGCGTTTTTGACATTGTTGATATTTCAGTAGAGGATTATATCAGGCGGGGGTTTAAAAGTCTGATGGTGAGTTTCGGATGCACCGGTGGTCAGCATAGAAGTGTTTATGCGGCAGATGCATTGACAAGACATCTTCGCAACAAATTCAAAGTAAAAATTGAGACCAGGCATTTGGTACAGGATAAAAAAGATTGGTGCAATACTCCCATACTCTAAATGGCGCTGGAAAATGATCAATATAAAGAACTTTGAATGAATACATCAAATGATGGAATGACAATTCATAACTCCCCTTCAGGCGTTGGGGGCGCCATGATTTTTTCAGCGGGACTGGGTACACGCTTCAAACCCTGGACCAACTTTCATCCAAAAGCTCTTGCCCTGGTAAATGGAAAATCCCTGCTGCAGCGGAACGTTGAATATCTTCAGCAATATGGAATCACAGACGTGGTTGTAAATGTTCATCATTTTGCCGACCAGGTCATTAATGCCGTAAAAAAAAATAATGGATGGGGAAGCAATATCATTTTTAGTGATGAGAGAAATGAAGTACTTGAAACCGGGGGCGGATTATTAAAAGCAAAGGATCTTTTTAAACCAAACGGAAAAATTATTACCTGCAATGTTGATGTTCTTACAGACCTTGATTTGACTCAACTGGTCTCTTTTCATGACTCACATACACCATTAATTTCTTTTGGTGTTACAAAACGAAAAACTTCAAGATATTTTTTATTTGACGAGAAAGACCGGCTTTGCGGATGGAGAAATACAAAGACAGGTAAAGAAAAGATAGCTTTACCTAAACCAGGTCTTGTTGAGAAAGCTTATAGCTGTGTGGTTGTTTTCGAACCCAAAATATTTTCTTTGATCCCTTTTACCGGTAAGTTTTCTTTGGTTGATGTTTACTTAAGGCTGGCTGCTGATCATCTTATTTTGGGTTATGACCATACAGGAGATAAATTTGTTGATGTGGGTAAACCCGAAAACCTGGCAATTGCCGAATCATTATTTCCATAAACAGTTATAAAAGCCCTTGAGCGGTACGGCCTTTAATTTGCTTTCTCTTATTTTACATATAAATTACTAAAAGATGAAAAGATCTGCTATGACCATTATTGGGTTTTTATTTTTTTTAATTACTCACGCCCAGGAATCGAAATACGATCAGCACGAAACCTTCAATCCTCTTTTCTATCCGCAGTCTGGAAATGATTTTCGTACAGGAAGTGGTGAACCGGGACCTAAGTACTGGCAAAACAGGGCAGATTACAAGATCAATTGTACTCTCGATACGGGATTACACCGTATAACCAGTGAAATGGAACTTACTTATACAAACAACAGTCCTGACAATTTACGATTCCTCTGGCTACAGGTCGATCAGAATATTTACCGCAGTGATTCCCGTGCTTCTGCCACAACAACTGAGGCCGGTGGTCGCTGGGCAAATGAAAAATTTACAGAAGGTGATGTGATAAAATCAATTTCTGTTGATGCTGGCGGAAAATCGTATGCTCCAAAATATATCGTCACTGATACACGCATGCAGGTTTGGTTGAATGATGAGTTAAAGGCTTCCGGGGGTGTCACTAAAATAAAAATCAGTTACCAGTTTGATATTCCGGAATATGGAACAGACCGCATGGGAAGATTGAATACAAAAAATGGCTGGATTTATGAAGTGGCTCAATGGTTCCCACGTATGTGCGTGTATGATGATATACAGGGATGGAATGCTTTGCCATACCTGGGCGCCGGCGAATTCTATCTCGAATACGGCGATATTGAATACAGCGTAACTGCGCCCGCAAATTTGATTGTAGCAGGTTCCGGTGAACTGCAAAACCCACAAGAATGTTTAACACCGGATGAAATCAGCAGGTGGAATGAGGCTAAGAATAGTGATAAAACTGTAATGATAAGAAGTGATAAAGAAATAAATGATAAAAATTCAAGACCCAATAAAGCGAGCTGTACCTGGAAATTTAAAATTCAAAATGCAAGAGATGTGGCATGGGCTGCATCAAAGGCATTTGTGTGGGATGCTGCAAGAATAAATTTACCCAGCGGAAAGAAATCAATTGCTGCAAGTGTTTATCCTGTTGAAAGTATCAGGAAAAATGGCTGGCAGCGTTCCACGGAAATGGTAAAAGGGGCCATTGAATTTTATTCAACAAAATTATTCGAATTTCCTTATCCTGTTGCTACAGACGTTGCCGGTATTGTAGGTGGCATGGAATATCCCGGAATTGTTTTCTGTGGTTATAATAGTTCCGGCAGCGGTTTATGGGAAGTAGCCGATCATGAATTTGGACATACCTGGTTCCCGATGATCGTGGGCAGTAATGAAAGAAAATATGCATGGATGGATGAGGGCTTCAATACTTTTATCAATGGGCTTTCCACAAAAAATTTTAATAAAGGAGAATTCGCCAATGCATCTTTCTTCCCTGGTGATCAGACGAAATATGTTTTTAGTGAACAAATGGATGGATTGATGAATATACCTGAGGTGATCCAGCAAGATAACCTTGGAGTAGCTGCTTACTTAAAACCATCTATGATGCTTAATGCTTTGCGTGATGTTGTTTTGGATTCAACCCGGTTTGATGCAGCTTTCCGGGAATATATTCGCAGATGGGCATTTAAACACCCGACACCCTGGGATTTTTTTCATACAATGGAAAATGTTTCTGGTGAAGACCTCGGCTGGTTCTGGAGGGGCTGGGTGTTGAATACCTGGAAGCTCGACCAGGCAGTAAAAGATGTAAAATATATTGAAGACAAAGTTGAAAATGGTTCGGAGATCACCATTCAGAATATGGAAAAAATGGTAATGCCCGTTACCGTTCTTGTGAAAGAATCAAATGGAAAGGAACACAGAATCAATCTTCCTGTAGAAGTTTGGCAACGCGGACCAACGTGGACATTTGGAGTTCCCACGACCAGTGAGGTAAAAGAAGTGATCCTCGATCCTGATAAAAAATTGCCGGATTATAATCGAACAAATAACGACTTAAAAAAAGGATTTTAGAATTTACAAAAATCGAAAATAGTGAAATGTATTTTAGTGCATTTCCATTTTTACCTGCTTGTTTTGTCTTCCTTTAGCAAATAACACAAAGGGTATGCAGATAAGGAATATGATTCCAATAAACAAGAACGCATCCATATAAGACAGAACAGCAGCCTGCTTGGTTACAGAATAATCCAAAGCCTTGTATGCAGATTTCAAGGCAATATCGGGAGTTGCTCCTTTACTTATGAATCCCTGCTGCAGCGCTACTATCTTATTTTGCAAAGCAGGATTTGTTACATCAAGATTTCCAACGAGAGCACTGCGATGCACTATTATTTTGCGGGACATGAATGTACTGATGATTGCTACACCAAAAGAACCACCAAGCTGACGCATCATGCCCGTAAACGCAGCCCCTTCTCCTATTTGCCTTCCTTTTAGTGTGCTAAGCGATAAAGTTGTGATGGGAATGAAAAGCAAGCCCATTGCGGCACCTCTCAATATCAGCGGCCAGAAAAAAGCTGATTTAGGCGTATCAGGCGTTAAAATAGTATAGCCCCATAAACAAAAAAAGAAAAATGATAGCAGGCCCAATGAAACAAGATATTGTTGTTTAGCTCCACGTTGCAGCATTTGCCCGATGATCGGCATCATGAAGGCGGTCGTCAATGCGGCGGGAATGAAAAGCATACCTGCCTGTGTGGCCGTCCATCCGAGAATAGATTGTGTATATAATGGAATGATAAATGTTGATCCATACAACCCGAAACCGAGAATGAAGGACATGATGGTTCCTATTCTTAAATTCCCGTTGCCCAGTACTTTCAAATTCACGACTGGATTTCGGAATGTTGTTTCTCTCCAGATAAAAAAGAAACAACCGAGACAACTTAACACTGCAAGAACTGTAATGGTGCTATTGTTGAACCAATCATCTTCCTGGCCTTTTTCCAAAACATATTGCAGGCTACCAACAAAAAGAGCCAATAAACCAATGCCGGTCCAGTCGATATCTTTTGCAACGCTTTTCTCTGCATATTTCGGGCTTCTTACAAACTGCAGCGAAAGCAGCGTGGCAATCACGCCTAAAGGAATATTGATGTAAAAAATATAAGGCCAGTTAAAATGGTCGGTGATATATCCTCCCAATGGCGGACCAAGAGTAGGGCCAATGATCACCCCCATTCCATAAATAGCCTGGGCCATGCCGCGTTTTTCAATTGGATAACTTTCTGTAATAATAGTTTGAGAAGTTACAAGTAAGGCGCCACCGCCAACCCCCTGGAGAAAACGGAAAATGATCAGCTCTTCTATGCTTGTTGCATTACCACACAAATAAGAAAAGATGGTAAAGATGATGATAGATGCAGCAAAATAATTTCTCCTTCCAAATTGTTGCGCCAGCCAGCTGGTCATAGGAATGATGATGACATTACCGATCGCATAAGCAGTTACCACCCAGCCAATTTCGTTTGTAGTTGCCCCGAGATTTCCTTTCATATTGTTCAACGCCACATTTACAATTGTTGTATCAACAATTTCAAGCAATGCACAAATGATAGCAGTAACAGTGATGATCACTCTGCGCGAACCGTATTCTACTAATGAAGCTTGCTGCATATTCTAATATGAGTGGTGAGTTGTCAGTTGTGAGTTTCATCTTAACCGATCATTCCACTCAGAAGTTTAAAGGTTTTTATTATTGAATTCCCAAGAACTTGTAGTTTTTCAAACGTTGTATAATTCAGCTTATGTGCTATTTCAATGGCTGCGTCAATTTCAATTACGGATCCTCTCGCTATTTCAAAATATCTTACCCTTTCTGATTTTGATTTCCTCGAACACCCCTCTGCAATATTCAGATGAACTGATAATGCAGCTCTCCTGATTTGCTGTATCATGGCGAATTTTTCCTCGCTTGGAAATTGAAGCGTAATCCTATAACATTCCAGTGTCAATTCTTGCGAGGATTTATATGTATCTAATTTGGTGTGGGCAAGTTTTAAAAACATATTTATAAGGTTTATGGTTGAAAACTGGTTTTTAAATATTTGAATTTTTGATACTCACAATTCACAACTGACTTATCAGTCCAGGTGAACATCCACCGAAACATTCAATCCAGGTCTTAATTTTTTTACCAAAGAATCTGATTGATCAACAAATTCAATTTTTACCGGCAGTCTCTGGACAATCTTTACAAAATTTCCTGTTGCATTATCAGGAGGTAATAAGGCAAATGTTGCTCCTGTAGCAGGTGAAAAGGATGTAAGCTTTGCCTGGAACTTATGTTTTGGAAAAGCGTCCGCCGTTACAATTACTTTTTGCCCTTCCCTCATTTTGTTAAGTTGGGTTTCTTTAAAATTAGCAACAACCCAAACCTCGTTACTGTGCACAATGCTGAATAAGGCCTGCCCAGCTTGTACAAATTGTCCCGGCTGGACATTTACTTTTGAAACTAAACCATCCTGCTGGGCAGTAATAATGGTATAAGACAAATTGAGTTTAGCTGCATCCACATCAACTTGCCGCTGGGAAATATTGGAATTGGCAACGCCTACCTGTTGTGCCGTTGCAGTACTTTGTTGAGTCACTGCGTTTGTTTGCTGGGAGGCTTGTTTCTTTTGTTCATCTAGAATGGTTAATTGCTTTTCCGCTGTTTGTTTTGCAGCAAGAGCCTGTTCATATTGTTGCTGGGTAATAGAATGATCTTTAATCAGGTTTGAATAACGATCATAATCCTGGTTAGCTCTCCAGACATTTACTTTTGCTGCATCAATTTGTGCATCTATCATACCAATGGATGCCTGGGAGGTAGCAATATTTGCTTTGGCCGCGTTGGTCGTTGCCTTTGCCGTTTCAAGATTACTTTGAGCTGTTGTCAACGCAGCATCCGCCTCCTCCAGTTTTATCCTGTAGTCACGGTCATCGAGGACCAATAGGGTATCGCCCTTCTTTACCTGCTGGTTGTCATTTACAGCAACTTCTTTTACATAACCTGCAACATGAGGAATAACGGGAATAATATCAGCGCTTATTTGAGCATCGTCGGTTTCTTCATGATGAAGGCCGTGCGTGTATTTGGAAATTCCAAACCACCCTCCACCGATAATCAGCACGGCGAGGATAATAAGAAAGACGGGATTTCTTTTTTTACCATTTCGTGTTCCGACCGGTTGATCCGGTCGTAAAGGGGTCTCAGTTTTCGTTTCAATAGTTGCCATGGAAATTTATTGTAATGATTATTTTTTTATTTCGTTAGCTAATAAACCTGCTGTTTGCAGCAATTTATGATAGGCTACAAATGCATCAGCTTTTGTTAAGGTGAAAGCAAGATTAGCCTGTAGTTTTGCCGCATCTGCATCAAGCAGATCACTTGTTGTGGCAAGATTGTTATCAAACTTATTTTTTATGATGCGATAATTTTCATTGGCTTGTTCCATTGCTTTTGCATAAACCTCGATTTTTTTTCTCCTGCTGACCAATGACAGGTAATCACTGCTAACCTGTCTTTGAATATTATCATTTATCATTGCTTCACCAGCCGATAGTTCACTCACCCGTGCCTGTGCTTCCAGTTCTTTTGCTTTATTTTTCCAGAGTGAACCAATGTTATAGGAAACTCCAACGCCAATGTTTACTGTATTGGTGATTGAAAGAAATTTTGGAATATCCGCAGCTATATAACCCCCGGTAAGCTGCAGGCTTGGAAATTTTTCGCCTTTAATAGATTTCACTCCGGTCTCAGCAGCTTTTTTTCTATAATCAAGAGCAGCTGCATCTTTCCGATTGGTCAAAGCTGCCTGCAAAAAATCCTCAAAGGTCCTGGTATCATTTTTTTTCTCAATACCTGTTGTATCTAAAACAAGAGTTGCGTTGATAGGCAAGCCCAGCATGAGATCCATATTCACATTTGCCAGTTGAAGATTATTCTCTGCATCAAGCAAATTCAATTCTGTATTTGAAGTTTGCAGCTCAGCTTTAAGCAGATCGTTGCGTGCCAACAGACCATTTTTTTCAAGATTGGAAAGCTCTCTTGTTCTTTCCTGTGATTGGGCTAAATTTTCTTTCACTAATCTTACAGCTGAACCTGCTTTGAATAAATTTGAAAAAGCTTCAATGGTATTTTGTATCACTTCGTCTTTATCATTTTCCGCATCCAGTTCTGCAGCCTGTTCCAGGTATTTTGATGATTCAATTCCATAACTGATCCTTCCCCCGGCATAAATGGGCAACGAAGCATTGATTAGACCATAAACAGCCTGATCAATTTTAGGAGTACTACCCTGGCTACCTCCGCTGTTATTATTTG
Organism: Chitinophagales bacterium; assembly: GCA_044448365.1. Classification (GTDB taxonomy): domain Bacteria; phylum Bacteroidota; class Bacteroidia; order Chitinophagales; family Chitinophagaceae; genus VBAU01. Next base: position 1,017 of record JBIOGV010000090.1, on the reverse strand, counting down.
ATTTTGTTTTCAGGTCAATGTTTCCGCTGCTTAATCTTAAATATGACCCTGTGACATTTACATCCGGTAAACGCTTTTGCACTGATTGTTTCAGAATAGCAGTCGCTTCTTCAATTTTTGCCTGGCTGCTTTTGAGTTGCTTGCTGTTTTTGATACTTAGTTCTATTGCTTCATTTAAAGTAACTGGTTTCGTTTCCTGTGCATGTAGAAAATTAAATGCCGTTAAGCCAATAGCTATCGCCCATCCTGGTTTTCGTTTATTCATAAATCAATACTGCTTTAAAAAGAGATTTTAAATGATTACTCAATTTTTTCTTTATGTGTTTTTGAAATTCTTCATCCGGCAGCGATTCAAGATGGTTCAGTTTTCTGTAATAATGTTGCGTTGTTACAAGATGGCTGACTGTTCCAATAAGAGTAGCCATCATAAGCGGTACATCAATATTTTTTTTAAACTCTCCTCTTTTTTGACCTTCCGCAATTAATTGCTGCACCAATTCCTGGTTCTTTCTTTTAAGCTCATGTATTAATTTGGTAGTCGGCCCCTTAACGTTTGCCATCTGTTCCCTTGACATTATTTTATGAAAACATTGCAGTTTCATTATTCTTTCCATATAATTATCTATCAGCCCATATACTTTTTGTAATGAGTTCATTTCTTTGTTTTGCAACATATTTTCCAGGTGCAATGTGATATCCTGGCCCCTATACTTGAACAGGAATTCCATTAATTTTTCCTTTGAACCGAAATAATAAGAGATCATTGCAAGGTTCACAGCAGCTTTTTTTGCTACGTCCCGTACCGAAGTGCCGTCAAAACCTTTTTCAGCAAAAAGTTCTTCCGCTGCTTCCATGATCTGAACCTGTTTTTCACTATATGCCGTTACTTCATTTTTCATAAAAGGCACAAAATTAAACAAACGTTTAATTAAAAACAAATGTGCAGGTAGTTTTTGTTTTATGTTGTGTAACGGCAAAGGATCAGGTAAAGTTGCTTTTCAAAAGTTCTTATTGCCG
>JBIOGV010000089.1:0-12322 GCA_044448365.1 Chitinophagales bacterium | reverse complement strand
GGTGGCAGCTATGGCGAAACAGATGAGATTGGCTATAGTTCTATCAGCGGCAAAGTAGAACCATTCGATATCCAGGCTACAATCTTAAACCAGTTGGGATTTGACCATGAAAAATTTACTTACCAGTTCCAGGGTCGTCCATTCAGATTAACTGATGTAAAGGGGAAAGTGATTGATGAAATATTAGCCTGATTCTTTTACCATTGAGCGTTGAACATTGAATATTGAACATTCTTTATTAATGCCTAATCCCATAGCTATCGGGATCAATGCTCAATATTCACTCAAGTCAACCTTTTTAAAATCATACATTGAACCGAAGAAATTTTGTAGGACTCAGCGCATCGTCAACAGCCGCCTTGTTGCTTTCATCACTTGACACATTTTCTTCCACGGATAAACCTGCATTCACCATGAATAAAAATTTTGAATTAAAAATACTGGCAACCAATTGGGGATTTGGCGGAACGATCGATGAATATTGCTCGAAAGTTAAGAAAGAAGGTTATGACGGAATTGAGATATGGTGGCCAACAGAAAAGAAAGACCAGGATGAATTATTTGCCGCATTGAAAAAAAACAATTTGGAAGTTGGTTTCCTGACTGCTGGGCATGAAAGTAATTATGCTGATCATTTCAATACATTCAAAAATATGGTTGATGCTGCGGCAAAGAATACGGTTCAGCGGCCTTTATATATTAACTGCCATTCAGGAAGAGATTATTTTTCATTTGAACAAAACAAAACTTTTATCGATCATACCTTGCAATTGGCAAAAGAAACAGGTTTAAAGATCTGTCACGAGACACATCGTTCAAGAATTTTATTTGCCGCACCAGTTGCCCGGCAATATTTCGATAGAATCCCTGAATTAAGGATCACGTACGATGTATCGCATTGGTGTAATGTGAGCGAAAGCTTACTGCAGGACCAACCGGAAACAATAAACATCGCATTGCAACGGGTAGATCATATTCATGCGCGTATTGGCCATCCTGAAGGACCCCAGGTGAATGATCCGAGAGCTCCGGAATGGGATGAAACCGTGAAGGCTCATTTTGCCTGGTGGGACAAAGTAGTAGAGTTAAAAAAGCAGCAAGGCGACCGCTTAACGATCCTTACAGAGTTTGGACCGCCTACCTATATGCCTACACTGCCCTATACACAACAACCTTTGGCTGATCAATGGGCGATCAATGTGCACATGATGGGGTTGCTGAGGAAGAGATACTCGTAAAAGCTATAAGCTCTAAGTCTCATGCTGCAAGCCTTATCATATTTTTCAACTAAAACTAAAACTATGAGAAATTTTGAAGAACTTAAGATCTGGCAAAAGGGAATCGACATAGCGATAAAGACTTACCAGTTCACAGATACTTTTCCAAAGGAAGATAAATATGCCATTGTTCAACAGATGACGAAAGCCAGTGTTTCAATTCCTTCAAATATTGCAGAAGGCAGCAGTAGGAAAAGTGAAAAAGATTATTCCAGGTTTATTGAAATTTCTCTTGGCTCTGCATTTGACTTAGAGACGCAAATGATCATTGTTGGAAAGTTAAATAAAGGAAATCTGAAATTGTTACAGGAATTAAAAACTGAAATTACAAATGAACAAAAAATGTTAACTGGCTTTCAACAAAAACTTAATCCGTAAGCTTATAGCTTACAGCATAGAGCTTGTAGCCCAAAACTTGCCACATGACTGAATTCCTCGGCCACTTCCATGTTGTACTCGTCCATCTTCCAATTGGCATTTTATTGCTTGCCTGTGTATTTCAATGGATGCAAAGAAGACCCGGATTTTCATCACTGCATGTTGCAACCAGCATTGCTTTCCTCGTTGGAATGATCTGCGCAATTTTTTCTGCCATTACCGGGTACCTGTTATCATTAAGCGGGGACTATGACGAGGATCTTGTAAACACTCATCAATGGTTCGGAATTGCCGTAGCCTTTGTAAGCATTGTGATGTATTATTTGCATAGAAGATCTGCAAGCGCTGTCATGCAACTTTCTTTGAGTATTTTGTTGTTTGCATTAATAATAGTAACAGGTCATTTGGGCGGATCACTTACGCACGGTTCGGGTTATCTTACTAAAGCTTTATGGAAATCTTCAGACACCGTGAGCGTGCAAAGAAAACCGATCCCAAATGTGCAGGATGCAGTTGCTTATTCAGATATCATCCAACCCCTGCTACAGGCAAAATGTTACTCCTGTCATGGAAAAAATAAACAGAAGGGTAAATTGCGGATGGACGATACCACAAGATTGATGAAAGGAGGGAAAGATGGCGTAGTCATTATTGCAGGCAATGCTGAAAAAAGCAGGATGGTTAAGCGGATCAATTTACCGCGTGAAGATGACGATCATATGCCGCCGAAAGAAAAACCCCAGTTGACCGAACAGGAAATTGCCTTGATACATTGGTGGATTGCTTCAGGAGCTTCATTTGATAAAAAAGTGAAGGAGCTGGATCAGCCTGAAGAAATAAAACCGGCTTTACTGGCTTTGCAAAATCAGCCAGAGAAAAAAATAATGGTTCCCGATATTCCTGCAGCGCCTGTTTCAAAAGCCAATGAGGAAGCTATAAAAAAATTGAAAGAGACAGGTGCAGTCATTGAATCTCTTGCTCAAAATACAAATTACTTATCCGCCAATTTTGTGATCGTACCAAATTTCAGTGATAAAGAGATGCAGTTGCTCCTGCCATTAAAAGAACAATTGGTAGAGTTGAAACTTGACAATACTTTTATTACTGATTCCGCATTGCAGGTCATTTCTCAATTTAAAAATCTCATGCATTTGCAATTGGATCATACAAAGATTACAGATAAAGGATTAGCTGATCTGAAATCGTTGCAAAACCTTCGTTATCTCAATTTAGTAGGGACGGCAGTAACAGCCGGGGGCATTCTGCAATTAAAAGGTCTCAAAAATCTTCAATCCATCTATCTTTATCAAACGGCAGTAAGGAAATCAGATTGGAATGATTTGAAGAAATCTTTTCCAAAAACTTTAATCGATTCAGGCGGCTATATCGTTCCGTTGTTTGCAACAGATACGATCGAGGTAAAGCCGCCAAAGACAAAACAATAGACGATGAGATTTTTGGTTCTCATACTTTTTCTTATTTCTATAGATTGTTTTTCGCAAACAAAAGGTTTTCACAATCCTGTTCCGACAAAGCAACAGCTGGCCTGGCAGGAGATGGAATTTTATCTTTTTGTTCATTTTGGCCCCAATACATTTACGGATAAAGAATGGGGTGAAGGCACTGAACCGGAAGATATTTTCAATCCCACCAATTTAGATTGCCGTCAATGGTGCAGGATTGCAAAAGCTGCAGGAGCAAAAGGAATTATCATCACCGCCAAACATCATGATGGGTTTTGTTTATGGCCCAGCAGTTATTCAACACATACGGTACGTGAAAGCAAATGGAAAAATGGGAAAGGCGATGTATTGAAAGAATTATCGCAGGCCTGCAAAGAATATGGATTGAAATTCGGAGTCTATATTTCTCCCTGGGATCGCAATCATCCGAAATACGGAACACCCGCATACAATGATGTGTTTGTAAATATGATGAAAGAAATATTTACAAACTATGGACCCATTTGGGAGTTGTGGTGGGATGGTGCTAATGGTGAGGGACCGAATGGAAAAAAACAGATCTATGACTGGACAAGATTTGAAAATACAGTTCGGAGTATTTCTCCTAATACGGTTATCTTTAGTGATATTGGTCCTGACGTCCGCTGGTGCGGAAATGAAAATGGAATTGCCGGAGAAACAAATTGGAATTATTTGGATACAGCAGGATTCACAAGAGGAATGGGAGCCCCACCGACAGATACTTTGAACCTGGGAAATGTAAATGGGAAAAACTGGATACCGGCTGAGTGTGATGTAAGCATTCGTCCCGGCTGGTTTTATCATAAAGAAGAGGATGAAAAAGTAAAAACTCCTGAACAATTATTTCAGCTTTATTTGAAATCGGTTGGACACGGAGCCAATTTATTATTGAATGTGCCACCGGACAGCAGAGGAAGGATCAATGAAAAAGATTCGGCTGCGTTGGTTGGATTCAGAAGATTGAGAGACCAAAGTTTTAAGAATGTTTTTGTAGAAGGTGGTACTGATAGCCTTGTAATCAATTTTGATAAGCCCATTAAGACGAATTGCATAGTGCTGGGAGAGTCATTGAAAAATGGGCAGAAAGTGAGTCGTTTTCACCTTTACCTAATCGAAGGCAGTGGTAACTCCGAGCAGATGAAGGGAACAACAATTGGGAACAAAAGAATAATTACTTTTTCAACGCGAACCCTGAGGCGTCTTTATTTCGTCATTGATAGCTATAAAACTACAATAGTTCCAAAAGTAAGTGTATCCGAGTTCTTAATTCCAGAAAATCTAATCGAGAAATAACCATGAGAAAGCATTTGAGAAATTTATTGGTTCTGTTGCTTGTTTTCAACCAGGCAGCATTCACCCAACAGACAAAAACAGATTTTCTCCATGAAACGAGGGTTCAGAAGGAGCAAAGAATGAAATGGTGGAAGGACGCCAGGTTTGGTTTATTTATTCACTGGGGCTTGTACTCAGTTCCGGCAGGTGAATGGAAAGGAGATACAACCCATGCTGAATGGATAAGAACAACTGCTCAAATACCCATTCATGAGTATGAAAAGTTTGTTCCCCAATTCGATCCGGAAAAATTTAATGCCGAAGCATGGGTGAAACTGGCGAAGGCGGCGGGCATGAAATACATTGTCATCACTTCCAAACATCATGATGGCTTTTGCATGTTTAATACAAAACAAACAGATTTCGATATCATGTCCACTCCGTTCCATCGTGACGTGATGAAAGAATTATCGGCGGCCTGCAAAAAAGAAGGCATTCAACTTTGTTTTTATCATTCCATCATGGACTGGCACCATCCAGACTATTTGCCAAGAAGAAATTGGGAAACGGACAGGCCGACAACAGGTGCAAATTTTTCGAATTACATTTCATACATGAAAAATGAATTAAAGGAATTGCTCACTAATTATGGAAAGATCGGTGTTCTCTGGTTCGATGGCGAATGGGAAAACACATGGACGCATGAGAAAGGAAAAGATCTTTACCAGTACGTGCGCAGCCTGCAACCTTCGATCATTATCAATAATCGTGTAGATGTGGGCAGAGAAGGAATGCAAGGCCTTACTAAAGAAGGCGATTTTGTTGGTGATTTTGGTACGCCTGAACAGGAAATTCCTGCAACGGGCATTCCCGGGGCAGACTGGGAAAGTTGTATGACGATGAATAATAACTGGGGATATAACAGTCATGACAATCATTGGAAATCATCAGAAGATCTGATTCGCAAATTAATTGACATTGCTTCAAAAGGAGGAAATTTTTTATTGAACATAGGCCCAACTTCGGAAGGAGTGTTTCCTCAACCTGCTGTTGATCGCTTAAAAGATATTGGTTCCTGGATGAGTAAGAATAGTGAATCAATTTATAGAACAAATGCAAGTCCATTCAAAACTCTGCCCTGGGGAAGATGCACACAAAAACCTATTCCCGGAGGAACCAGGTTGTACCTTCATCTATTTGACCGACCCGCGGATGGAATGCTTGTTGTGCCTGGATTAGGCAGCCAGGTAACAAATTGTTATGTATTGGCAGATAAAACCAAACTGAAAGCCAGAAAAGCTGGAGGCAATTACATCATTGATATTTCAAAGATTGCGAAGCAGGATTATGCCACGGTAATTGTTCTTGATATTAAAGGAAAACCTGTAATTTATGATGCGCCTGAAATAAAATCGTCTTCTGATATTTTTATTGACCAGATCGAAGTTTCATTGACAAGCAAGATACCTAATGCTGTTATTCGTTACACGATAAACGGGGATGAACCTGCAATAAATTCACCCATTACTAAGAAAACTTTGTTGCTTACAGAATCTGCTACTGTTAAAGCAAAATGTTTTTTACAGAATAAACCCGTCACAGAAACATCCATGGCGTACTTTCAAAGAGTAACTCCTGCTCAGGCAAAGAGCCTTTCATCTGCTACGCCCGGACTTAATTATTCTGTTTATGCAGGAGAATGGTCACAGTTGCCTGACTTCAGTCATTTGCAGTCAGCCTCTACCGGGATTTCTCATGGCATTGATATCAGTTCAAAAAAAGGAACTGAGAAATATGGATTTGTTTTTGACGGGTTCATACAAACACCCACAGACGGGATTTATAATTTTTATATATCCTCTGATGATGGCAGTAAATTGTTTATTGATGATGAGATATTAATTGACAATGATGGCCTGCATGGTATGGAAGAGAAAAATAAACAAACTCCGCTTGCGAAAGGATATCACAGTATCAAAATTTTATTTTTTCAAAAAAGCGGGGGAGATGATCTTCAAGTTCAATGGGAAGGACCAGGCTTTAAAAAAACGATTATTCCTGCTTCATCATTATTCAGGGAGGGGTATTAACTTTTGCCAGCTTGCGTTTTGTTTAGAAAATAATGATATTAAGTAAGCGTCTGGCCGCTTTGAGCGGCCAGATGCCTATTTGCCTTTGAAATTTGCTTTTCTTTTCTCTAAAAAAGCAGCAGCACCTTCTTTCATATCTTCGGTTTCAAAGCATTCACCGAATTTTTTTATTTCAAACTCATACCCCTGTTGTGTGTGATCGAAATTGTTCACACATTCAATAATTTTTGATACAGCTATCGGCGCTTTAGTGTGAATGATTCCCAGTATATTTTTGGTTGTTGTTAGCAACTCATCCTGTTGAACAACTTTGTTTACTATTCCATGATCCATCGCTTCTTTTGCGGAGATCATGTTCCCGCTCATCAATAATTCCATGGCAAGATTTCTTCCGACTAATTGTGTTAATCTTTGTGTGCCGCCATATCCTGGAATCAATCCGAGATTTACTTCCGGCTGACCAAATTTTGCATTCTCACTCGCATAAATAAAATGGCAGGCCAATGCTAATTCACAACCACCTCCTAATGCAAAACCATTCACAGCAGCCACAACTGGTTTGGGGCAATTTTCAATTTTATCAAAAACATCTTGTCCCCTTTTTGCGAGTTTGGTGGATTCATCTGCATTCAATTTTGTGAATTCGCTGATGTCGGCACCGGCAACAAAAGCTTTTGTTCCTGCTCCCGTGATGATAGCAGATTTTATTTCAGGATTCTTGTATACTTCATTGATCGTTTCATCAAGTTCATTAAACACATCTTTATTCAATGCATTCATTTTATCAGGACGATTGATCGTAATGGTATATATGCCGTTTTGCAATTCTGTCAGCAGGGTTTGAAAACTCATGATTTTTTTTTTAAATTTCTTAATTCTTCAAGGCGGGCAATGTCCCATTGATCTTTTGGTCTTGATGAGCGAAGTTTGATGTCCTTTAAAAAATCATAAGACACAATTTTTAGTTCCACTCCTTCGCCAATAGAATGGATTACCATCTCTTTTTCTGCGCTGTCAAATACAATGTTTTTATGAACAATTGTAAGCAGATCAATCACATGAGGCCTTGCACCTATGGTAATCATAAAATAACTTGTAAAATCTTCCTCTTTTATATAGGATATTTCATTTTCAGAATAGCCCATGCAGAGAAGAGTGCTTAGGAATGAAAATTTGTTTTCGTTCGTTGGAGCAATCCATATATCCAGATCTTCCGTAACTCTATGATATCCGTAATAATTTACTGCATAACCGCCTATGCACATGTAACGGAGATTGTTTTTTTTTGCACAGATTAAAAAAAGGACAAACTCGGAATATTCAATGTCCATTGGCAAAGTAATGTTTTTGGATAGTAATTTTTTTTTGTGAGGCCTTATGGAAATCTTTATAATTTTTTTTCTGTAGCTCTGCTAATGACCTAAGACGTTCAGAAGGAGTTAAAGACATAAAATATTCAAGAAAATAGTGTTCCTGCTCTTCAAACGATTTAAATATTCTTATTTCCCGTTTCATTTGACAAATTTAAAAATTTCTGTTCCCTTTCACCCAATCTTTTATGTAATCAGCAATTCCCGAAGTTGGTGCACCCGGGGCAAATAACTTTCCCACACCCATTGATTGTAATTTTTTTATGTCTTCTTCAGGAATAATTCCGCCGCCTGTAAGCAATACATCGTTCATTTCTTTTTCTTTCATCAACTGCAACACTTTTGGGAACACTGTCATGTGAGCACCGGACAAAATACTTATCCCAATGGCATCAACATCCTCCTGTAATGCTGCATTTACAACCATTTCCGCAGTTTGACGAAGGCCCGTATAAATGACTTCCATCCCCGCATCACGTAAAGCTGTAGCAATTATTTTGGCCCCGCGATCATGACCATCCAGGCCAACTTTTGCAACCAAAACACGAATGGGCCTGTTCAATTCTTTATTCATTCAGGTGTTTGTTTAATGTTCGCAAAAGTAAGATTTTGAATACTGATAAATGCTGATCAACTATGGTTGCAAAGTTCAACTAAACAAAGTTGATATCTTGATCGGGTCACTTAGAAAGTTTCCTTTACCTGAATGCAGCTTTATCTTTTTCAATTTTTTCTTTGAACATTTGATTGAAGGCATTGTTTGCACCTTTCAATAAAATGATCAGATCACCGTGCTCTCTTGCCATGGGTGTGGTAATACTGTCTGTAAGTACAGCAGTAGAAAAATTCTTTATAAAATCGTGCTGCATCTCATTTTTATCATCCGTTAACAGCAGGAGATTATCGATATGAATATTTTCAGGCAACCAGTATAAAAAGCTTGCATTGTCACTATAAGCTCCCGGCAAATGAAATTTCTTTGCATAGAAGGTTACTGCTCCTGCCATTCCATAATTATCGCAAAAAAGAATCGTATGTTTTTTTTCATTGATGTCAAGCATTTCGTAAGCCCTGCTCATTTTCTGAGCCATTTCTTCCCATCCCATCATATCGGCAAAATCCTGCGGTAACGGATGATCTTTCAGATCTTCCCATTTTAAAGTGCCCGTTTTTTTTGTATCCATTTTTTCATAGAATGCAGCTAATTTTTGAGGAGGAAAAACAGGCAAAGCAATGGGTAGCATAAGGGTGCCGAATATAACAGGTATCAATACGAATACATAGCGTAATACTCTTCTTTTGGCTGCCGTAAACTGTTCAAGTTGAAATGCACCAAATGCAAATAATGCGGGATAGGTGCCTAAAGCATAATAATGTTTTCCATGACCGATCAGCAATAGAACGAGTACAAATACATAGGCTAAGGCAACAAAACGATAATTTTTGAATTTAAATGAGAAACTCGCGCACCACAATCCTGTTAGCCAGATAAAAATACAGGGAATGTTCAATATCAACTGGCCTATTAAGAAATCAAGCGGACTGATATATTGCAATTGTGTTCTCTGCAATTCCCGCATGTGATGAACAACGGGAAGATTGTGATCATACTGCCATAAAAGATTTGGAAGAAAAATAAAAAAACCAATAAGAGCTGCATACCAGAAATGTTTATTCAAAAATATCCTTCTGTTCCTGGTAAATAATAATGCGAGAATAATACTTATCAGGAAGAAAGACACCGAATATTTACTCATCATTCCGAGTCCCGCACTGATTCCAAAAATATACAACCACTTGTTTTTACCTGTTTGAATAAACCGAATAATGCTGTAGACCATCATTGTCCAGAAAAAAATTTCGGGAGAGTTTGGCTGAAATAGAAAAAACACACGCAGGTAGGCGCCGAAAATAAAAGGAAGAAATAAAAGCAGCAATGCAAAGATGCTCCCACCAAGCGATAGTATAATTTCCCCTGCTGCAATAAATGTAGCCGCTCCGAATAATGAAGGCCACAGTTTTATCCAGAATATTCCATCACCAAAAGCATGAGTGAGCCATGCGAACACCGAAAGCATCGGCGGTACCTCCATAAACCCCCAGGCCAAATGCTGGCCTTCGGCCAAATAAAGAAATTCATCCCTGTGGGGCTCATAAAAATTATTTTGCAGAAGATACGGGATGATAATTTTCAAAAGGGCAAGTAAATAAAGAATATTTCTCAAGCGGTTGCACTTTGGCATATAATCCAAGATAAATAATTTAATTAAAATGGATCATGATCATGCAAAGGAGCAGCTAAAACCGATTTATTTCAATCAAATACAGGAAGAGCCTTTTGTATTCGTTGAACGGTCTCTTTCTTACCAAGCACAGCGGCAATATCAAAAACCGGCGGACCAAATTTTCCTCCTACCAACATGATACGAAAAGGCAATTGTAATTCCCCGGGCTTTATGCCGTGGATCATGGCCAGTTTCTTAAAACCATCTTCAATAAAAGCAGATTCCCAGCTATCGATTGCCCTCATTTCATCAATAATTGATTCAAAAAAACTTTTTTTTGTTTCATTCCATTTTGGTCTTACAGCATTTAGATCATATTTTTCAGGAGCCTTAAAAAAGAAATGGGATTGATCATAAAAATCTGTAAGCAGTGTGCAACGATCCTTCACTAATGCAATTACCTTTTCAAGAAAGTTTTCATTCCCGCTTTCAACCTTTTTATCAGCTAAGATTTTTTTGACTTCTGACTTCAGACTTCCAGCTTCTGATCTCCTGATCCATTCATGATTGAACCATTTTGCTTTTTCATAATCAAATTTTGCTCCCCCGCTATGAACTCTTTCAATAGAAAATTTTTTGATCAATTCTTCTTTGGTAAAAATTTCCTGGTCGGTTCCATCGTTCCAGCCAAGGAGCGCGAGAAAGTTTATGAACGCTTCCGGTAAAAATCCCTTTTCTTTGAAGCCTTCAGTAAATTCACCGGTTTTGGGATCGGTCCAGTTCACTGCAAAAACAGGAAAACCATATTTCAACGCATCACGCTTGCTTAATTTTCCGTTAGGTCCGAGAATTAATGGAAGATGCACCCAGGCAGGCATATCTTTTTCCCATCCCAAATATTTCCAAAGTAAGATATGGACCGGTGCACTCGGCAGCCACTCTTCGCCCCTGAATGCGTGAGATATCTTCATTAAATAATCATCAACCACTACAGCTAAATGATAGGTTGGCATTCCATCTGCTTTCAGCAAAACCTTGTCATCAATGATCGTTGTATCAAAATGAATTTCACCACGAATCATATCATTCAAAGAAACGGTCTCGTTTCCGGGTATTTTTATCCGGATCACATGCCGCGTTGCTGCATCGAGTAATTTTTTTACTTCATCCTCCGGCAGTGTCAATGAATTTCGCATTTTCATACGAATGCTATGGTCATATTGCGGGGAAGGGTTTGCATCGGTTTTGAAATTGATTCGCATCTGTTCTAACTCTGCCGGTGTATCAAAAGCATAATAGGCCCATCCGTCTTTCACCAGTTGTTCGGCATATCTTCTGTAAATTTCCTTTCGTTCGCTCTGGCGATAGGGACCATAGTCGCCTCCCTGCAACGGGCTTTCATCGGGCTGCAGGCCGCACCATTCGAGGCAATTAAAAATATACTCCTCCGCTCCCGGCACATACCGATTTTGATCCGTATCCTCAATTCGTAAAATGAAATCACCGTTATGATGACGGGCAAACAAATAGTTGTACAAAACAGTTCTGATTCCTCCCAAATGCAAACCACCGGTAGGACTTGGAGCAAAACGAACACGAACTTTCTTCATAAGCCTGCAAAGATAGAAAACAAGGTACAACGACCAAGGGCGCAGTACTCGACGATTACTGATTATTGATACTGATTATTGTATTAAAAATGCAGATCAAACTCAATCATTAATAATTCAATGACCGGTAATTTCTTGTTTCCTGTAACTTGTATCTTATATGAAGTATTTTGTAAAAACTCCCTGGCTGCTCAAAAAACTATACTCTTTTTATACCTGGGATATTCCAACCAGTGAGAAAAACCTGTATCTCACATTTGATGACGGACCGCATCCGGAAATCACTCCTTTTGTTTTAAATGAGTTAAAAAAATATAATGCATTGGCTACTTTTTTTTGTATTGGTAAAAATGTTCTGGCATACTCTGATACCTATAAACAGATTTTAAATGAAGGCCATAGCGTGGGCAATCACACTCAAAATCATTTGAACGGATGGAAGACTTCAAATGATGCTTACATGAAAGATATTGCTGAAGCGGCGAATTATATAGATTCAAATTTATTCAGGCCGCCTTATGGGAAGATCACATTATTCCAGGCAAAAAATTTGCGAGCAGCAATGAAAGGAAGAAAAACCAAAGTGATCATGTGGGATGTGCTGAGTGCGGATTTT
>JBIOGV010000088.1:0-12547 GCA_044448365.1 Chitinophagales bacterium | reverse complement strand
GGCCGTTGTGATTTGCCGAACCGGCGAACCAAGAACAAGTAGCAATGCTTCTGCTTTTATTGTTGAAAAAGGAACGCCGGGTTTCAGCGGAGGCAAGAAAGAAAATAAAATGGGCATGCGTGCCAGTGAAACGGCTGAAATGATCTTTGATAATTGCCGGATCCCTGATTGGCAAAGAATGGGTGAGGTGGGAACTGGTTTCCGACAGGCACTGAAAGTGCTTGATGGCGGAAGAATATCTATTGCTTGTTTGGCGTTGGGCATTGCCAAAGGAGCATACCATGCATCCTTACAATATTCGAAGGAGCGTTACCAGTTTGATAAACCCATTTCAAGCTTCCAGGCCATTTCATTCAAGCTCGCGGATATGGCTACAGAAATAGAAGCAGCTGAATTACTGATATTGCAAGCCTGCGACCTGAAGAACAGGAATGAAAATGTTACCAAGGCTGCTGCTATGGCAAAATATTATGCCGCCGAAGTTGCCGTAAAGGTTGCCAATGATGCCGTGCAGATCTTTGCCGGTTATGGCTACACAAAAGATTTCCCGGTTGAAAAATATTACCGTGATGCCAAGCTTTGTACGATCGGCGAAGGAACTTCAGAGATACAGAAAATTGTGATCGCAAGAGAAGTATTGAGAGATTAGATGATAATTGATAAAGGATAGATGATAATAAAATGTTCTGGCTAATATTGATCTGATAGTTCAGGATTTTGTATTTAGTTATTAAAACTATTTAATTATAATCTATTATCTGTGCAACTGTCATCTGCTCATTTCACTTCCTGCATTTCCACCAATCTTCTGTAAAACCCGTTTTGATGCATCAAAAAATCATGAGTTCCGCGTTCAACGATTTTTCCTTTTTGCAGCACCGCAATTTCAGTGGCATTGCGGATGGTAGAAAGGCGGTGAGCGATCACAATGCTTGTCCTGTTTTGCATCATATTATCAATTGCATCCTGCACCAATCTTTCGCTTTCGGTATCGAGTGAAGAAGTAGCTTCATCCAGGATCAGTATTGGTGGATTTTTCAATACGGCTCTTGCAATCGTAAGTCGTTGTCTTTCCCCACCACTCAGTTTACTGCCACGATCACCAATATTTGTTTCATAGCCATTTTCTTTTTGCATGATAAAACTATGGGCATTGGCCACCTTGGCAGCCTGGATCACTTCCTCATCAGTGGCATCTGTTTTTCCAAGTTTAATATTATTTGCGATCGTATCATTAAATAAAATCGGCTCCTGCGTTACAATACTCATTTGACTCCGCAGGGAGTTCAGTGAATATTCCTTGATGTTCACTCCATCGATCAATAGCTCACCCTTTGTTACATCGTGAAACCTTGGAACAAGATCTGCCAGTGTCGACTTCCCTGCTCCCGATGAACCAACAAATGCAATGGTCTTCCCTTTTTCGATTTTCAAATTGATCTCACAAAGAGTAGGAGTTTCTGAATAGGCAAATCCAACATGACTGAATTCAATGGAATGATTGAATGATAAAAGAACTTTTGGCTGATCGATTTCTTTGATCGTTTCCTGTTCATGCAATAAAGCCTTTATTCTGTCAATGCTGGCAGCCCCGTTACGGATATTGTAAAATGCCTGTGAGAACATCTTTAGTGAAGGAATGATCTGGGTAAAGATGAGAATGAAAGTTAGAAAATCACCGCCATTCAGACCAAAGCCGTTGTGGCGCAGGACCATTCGACCACCATACCAAAGAACAAAACAAACTGCCGCAATAGCCATTGTTTCTGAAACGGGCGAAGCCAGGTCACGTCTCCTGTTCGCTTTGTTTTTTACATAAAACAATTTCTGGTTCTCGTCGTAAAATTTTTTTGACTGATGAGTTTCCGCATTAAAAGCTTTTAATACGCGGATGCCACCAATGGTTTCTTCGATGATTGAAAGAATAGAGCCCAATTTTTGCTGAACCCGGGCTGATACCCGTTTTAAGGATCTTCCCACGCGACCTATCACTAAACCGATAATGGGCAAAAAGAAAAGTAGAAAAAGCGATAATTCGGGACTAAGCTTGATCATTGAAGCAATCAAAAAAAGCACAGTGATGGGTTCGCGGAAAATAACTTCTAAAAAACTAATTGTTGAGTATTCAATTGTACTCAGGTCGTTGGTAAGGCGGCTCATTAAATCACCTTTGCGCTGCTCACTAAAATACCCAATGGGTAAATTGAGAATTTTGTGAAACATGTCCGAACGCATGTCGTTGATGATATTGTTACGGATGGGATTTAAAACATATAGTGCGAGGTAGGCAAAAAGATTTTTTAGACTGATCGCAATGACGACAACAAGGCAAATGGCAGCCAGTGCTTTTACTTTTCCATCATTTGTATTTACAAGGTGCGTCAGCCAATCATAAAATGTCCCGATCGGGCCAATGGCAAAACGGCTTGTAATTTGATTATTGACTGTGTCTGTAACTTTAAAAATAACCTGCAAAAAAGGTGCAAGCATTACCAGCGAAACAAGTGAAAAGATTGCCGATAAAATATTGAAGAAAAAATACAGACAAACTAAACCCGGGTACCGTTTAATGTACTGAAAGATCGTTGCCAAACTTCTCATAAAGGAGCAAAGTAACTAATTTTACAGCATTATGGGGGAACGGTGAATGCTGAAACAGTCGCGATATGTTCCCTGAAAGATGACGAATGATTTAGGCTTAAATTGTATTGTCTTATTAATTTATTCATGATGTATGCAGGAAGGTAAACGGCAAAAACAAGTGGGTGGTTTGATACAGGAAGAATTAAACAGATTATTTCACAAGTTTAGTTTAAATATGATTGATGGCGGAATGGTTTCCATTTCTTCCGTGAAAGTTACGCCTGATCTGTTGGAAGCAAGAGTTTACCTGAGTTTTTTCAAGGTGGCTGACCCGAAAGAAGCATTGAAAAAGATCCAGGAAAGATCAGGAGAGATCAAAAGAGAATTGGGGAACCGGGTAAGACAACAATTGCGCCGTATCCCGGAAATAAAATATTTCAGGGATGAAACACTTGATCATGTTTTTAAAATGGAAGAATTGTTCAAACAGATCGGGAGGGAGAAAAAAGATGATAGTTGACAGATGATCGTTTTCCGAACCCGAATCTCAAATCTTAAACCTCAAACTTGAATCTCAGTTTTCTTTTTGCCTGGCGCTATTTTAAAGCAAAGAAATCAACGAATGCCATCAACATTATTGCATGGATCAGCATTGTTGCTATAGTAATGGGCACAGCGGCCCTGATCCTTGTGCTCAGCGTGTTTAATGGATTTGAAGGATTGGTCAAATCATTGTACTCTTCATTTTATCCTGATATCAATATATCTCCGTCGAGTGGTAAAGTAATTACTGTTACAAAAGAACAGTTGCAAAAGTTAAGGGGTTTGGCAGGGATCAGGAATTTTTCACTGGTTGCTGAAGAAAAGGCTTTATTGCAAAATGGCGATTATCAATCTATGGTTTCACTGAAAGGAGTAGATGAAAATTACCGGTATGTAAGCGGGGTGGAAGATCATATCGTAAAAGGAAATTACAGGATCGGTACAGCCGATGATCCGTTTGTAATATTGGGTGCAGGAGTAGAGAATGCTGTTGGAGTGCAAACGGATAAAAACTTATTAGCCTTAAATATTTATCTGCCAAAAAGATCATCATCTGAATTGATCGATCCTTTACAAAGCATAAGTGAAGATTCTATCAATACTGCCGGAACATTTGTAATACAACAGGATTTTGATAACAAATACGCCATTACCAATCTTGATTTTTTAAAAAGAATGCTGGGTCTTCAAACGGATCAGTTTGGTGCCATTGAGATCGCTTTAAAAAACCCCGCGGATGCTGACAATATGAAACCAGGTCTGCAAAAGATCTTTGCGGATAATTATAAAGTGCAAACACGATATGAGCAAAATCAAAGCCTGTACTCAATTATGCGGGCAGAAAGATGGGTTATTTATGCGATCCTTGTTTTATTGATGATCGTTTTTTCCTTTACACTGATCAGCTCACTTACAATGCTTGTTATTGAAAAAGAAAAGGACATCAGTGTACTGCATGCGTTAGGTGGCAGCAGGAATTTTATTCAAAAAGTATTTCTCAGCGAAGGTATATTGCTGGCGATCATTGGCGGGATCCTGGGAATGTTACTGGCATTGCTGATCGCATGGCTGCAGGTAAATTTTAAATTGATACCGTTACAGGGCGGCTCGTTTTTGATTGACTATTTCCCGGTTCGGTTGAAGATAGGTGACTTTATCCTGGTTGGCGCTACCGTATCGGTGATTGCTTTGCTTGCATCATGGGTGCCCTCCCGCAAAGCTGCATTGAATGAATTTTCATTAAGAAGTGAGTAAGATCACCGAGAGGGTTCTCTCATTAAAAATCTTTATTTTGAACTTGTAAAACGGATCAATGTGGAATCAAAGAGATACATCCGCACTGCATTGCACTAAAAGCCGGTAATAATCATAATTCTATGGCAATATCAAGATTTATTTTTCATAACATAGCTAAGGCCCTTTCCAAAAAAAAAATATACCTGGTCAAATCACTTAGTTTTAAAGGCAGGCCTCTTACATTACCTCTGAATTATGATTATGTAAGATATGCAACACTGGAGTTATGCTATGAAGAAATTATTTCCGCCGGCATAACCGGTAATGTTGCCGAATTGGGAGTATACAGGGGAAGTTTTGCCAGCCGGTTGAATCAGCTTTTCTCTCAAAAAAAGCTATACCTGTTTGATACTTTTAAAGGGTTTAATGATGAGGATGTGGCAATTGAACGTAAGAAAAAATATTCTTCAGGCGACCAGGACTTTTCTAACACGAGCATCGAATTGGTAAAAAGTAAAATGCCGCACCCGGAAAATTGTATTTTTAAACCGGGTCATTTTCCTCAAACTGCGGAAGATGTAGATGACAATTTTTGCTTTGTCAGCATAGACGCTGATCTGTTTGAGCCCATTTACCAGGGACTTAAATTTTTTTACCCGAAGCTTAACAAAGGAGGATATATTTTTATCCACGACTTTAATAATGCAGCTTATACAGGATCAAGAAATGCAGTTTCGCTGTTTTGTAAGGAAAATGATATAAGATTTGTTCCTATACCCGATAGTGGGGGAACAGTTATTATTACAAAATAATTGGAATTAATTCAGACCCGCTCAGACTTATTTTGCCGGGACGTTACTTAGCTATAAAATTTCAGTATTTAAAGATCCGGCATCAAAGATTAATAATCTCCCAATGTTTCCGGCAATTGTGCCAATGCTTTTGCAAGCTGTTCATCATTGGGAGCAACTCCATGCCAGTTATGGTCGTTTTCCATAAAATCAACTCCTTTCCCCATTATTGTATGCATCATAATAGCAACAGGTTTGCCCTGGCCTAACAGTGATTTTGCACTTTGAATGGTTGCTACAACTTCATCCATATCATTTCCATTCATTTCAAGAGTGATCCATCCAAAGGCTTCAAACTTTCTGCGCAGATCACCATGATCCATCACTTTTTCAGTTGTGCCGTCAATTTGCTGGTGATTCCAGTCCACAGTTGAGATCAGGTTGTCTACTTTATGATGTGTCGCAAACATTATGGCTTCCCAGGGTTGCCCCTCATCCAATTCACCATCCCCATGCAGAGAAAAGACTACCGATTCATCTTTATTCAATTTTTTTGTGAGGGCTGCTCCTATGGCTACGCTCATTCCCTGTCCTAATGAACCCGTTGCAACTCTTACTCCTGGTAAATGTTCGTGTGTGGCAGGGTGGCCTTGTAATCGTGAATTGATTTTTCTGAATGTGGAAAGCTCCTTAATATCGAAATAACCGGCCCTGGCGAGAGTGGAATAAAATACCGGTGAAATATGCCCGTTGGATAAAATAAAGATATCCTCACCATGTGCATCCATATTGAAATGAGGATCATGATTCATTATCTTAAAATACAAAGCAGTAAAGAAATCGGCGCATCCCAATGAGCCACCAGGGTGCCCGCTATTGGCGCCATGTACCATGCGAACAATGTCCCTGCGAATTTGAGCAGCAATTTTTTTTAATTCCGGCATAAATTATTATTTATTTATTTAAACTTTTAGTATCTTATCACTTCCAATTCCTGGTTAACGCTGCAAAAGTGCAATCTTTTTAAATAATTCCACCTTAGAGTATCATTCTTCATTCCATTATCCTTGCATATTGATTTTAAAGGAAGTTCTTTTTAAAAAAAATTAAAGAGTTTAATAAACTTAAGATAATACGACTATTTTTGTAACACCAAAATCACCTGAATGCTGGATGTACTACTGACAGGCTCAGTTTCGTTCATCATCACCTTTTTAGCCATACCGATTGTTCTACAGATCGCAGAGGAGAAAAGGCTGTTTGATGTTCCCGATGAAAGAAAGATTCACAAAGTCCCTGTACCTTCTTTGGGTGGTGTAGGAATTTTTGGGGGCTTCCTTTTGGCCTCCCTTTTATCCATCTCTTCCAAACAAAATTCGGAATTCCAATATTTTTTTGCAGCCTCTGTCATAATTTTCTTTTTAGGTTTAAAAGATGATCTTGTTGTTTTGTCTGCCTCAAAAAAGTTTATAGGCCAGATGGTGGCCGCTTCTATCCTGATTCATTTGGGAGGCATTCGTATCACCAGTATGCATGGATTGTTCGGTTTTACCGAGGTTTCTGACGGGGTTAGCATTGCTCTATCTTATCTTACTATTATTGTTGTAATAAATTCCTTTAATCTTATTGATGGAGTGGATGGACTTGCAGGAACATTGGGATTAGTGACCGTATTTCTTTTTGGCGTTTATTTCTTTGCCATACAAATGCCCGCCTACTCTTTACTGGGATTTGCTATGGCAGGCAGCCTTTTGGCTTTCCTGATCTTTAATCATCATCCTGCAAAAATTTTTATGGGCGATTCGGGCTCATTAATGATTGGCCTTGTTAATTCAATCCTGGTCATTAAATTCATTTCGGTTGCTGATTCACCTGCTATAGCTATTCCTGTGGAATCATCGGTTGTTGTCGGTATTGCTATATTAATTATCCCATTGGTTGATACGCTGAGAGTTTTCAGTATCAGGATCTTTAAAGGTAATTCCCCTTTTACACCAGACCGTAATCACGTACATCATTTATTATTAGAACGTGGATTTAAACACCCCGGGATAACATTTTTTTGTGTATCTCTTACTCTCTTGTTTATAACAGTTGCTTACCTGGGAAGATCATTGGGACCCACTTACTTATTATTGATACTTCTTGGGATGTCTCTTTCTGGTCTTGGATTGTTATTTTATTATAAAAGGCCAAAGCCTCAAATGTTTGTTGCCAAGCATTTAGATGAGGAGGAAAAATTTGCCGGAAGCATTGCGCCTAAAGTTGTAACGATTACGAAAGAAGCTGCTGTTGCGGAACAACAATAATTCTGATTTTTCTTTTTCACTTAATGGAATGCTCTGCTGATTTAAAATCAGTTTCCTCTTTCTTCGCCTGCTGTCCCCTGTTTTTTTATTAGCTTTGCTTCCCTAAAAGTGGAATGATATGTCAGAAGATGTTTCTCAGATAGTTGCTTCTACAGAAGATCATATGAAAAAGGTAATTACGCATCTTGAATCGGAATTGATCAAGATACGTGCCGGTAAAGCGCATCCACAGATATTGGATGGAATTGTTGTAGATTATTATGGCTCACCCACGCCTATTAACCAGGTTGGTAACATTAGCGTTATGGATGCCCGGACATTAAGCATTCAACCCTGGGAAAAAAATATGCTTCAGCCAATAGAAAGGGCTATCATAGCGGCCAATATCGGGATCAATCCACAAAATGATGGCAACCAGATACGCCTTTTTCTTCCTCCACTTACTGAAGAACGTCGCAAAGAACTTGTAAAAAAGAGTCATGGTGAGGGCGAACAATCAAAAGTGGCAATCAGGAACATCCGGAGAGATGCGATTGAAAATATCAAAAGACTTCAAAAAAATGGACTCAGTGAAGACATTGCCAAGGATATTGAAACAGACATTCAGAACCTGACCAACAAATTTATTGATGCTGTTGATAAACACCTTGCCTCAAAAGAAAAAGAGATCATGGCTGTATGATCAAACAATTTCTTCAGTCAAACCAGGTATTGCAATTCCTGCCTTATCCTTTTTTTCGGGTTTGTTAACTAAATAAACACCGAGGAGAATGATGCAAAGACAACTGATCTGCTTTAAAGTAATTTTCTCACCATCCATAATCCCCCAAAAAATTCCAATAAAAGGAATTCCGTAAGTAACCAAAGATGCAAAAAGCCCGCCTGCACGGTTTATCAATATATAAAAAATAGCGGTAGCGATAGCACTGCCGGCAATTCCTAAAATTGCCGCTTCGGTTATTGCCCACTGAACCGAAACCCTGGAGAACTGAAGATGAAAGAAATCCTGCCGCCATAAAACATATGCCGTGGGAATCGTCATGAATGCGAGAGATATTGTAGCAATATGCAGAGGATTTACTTCCTTTAAAAAATGAGCGACTGTATTTATATTGATCCCGTAAAGGACTGTAGCCAGTAAAATAAGCAAAGCATATTTAAAATTTTCAAAATTAATACCTTTCCAAAAAAGAAAAAGTAATGTTAGCCCTGTAAAACCGATCCAAACACCGATGATCTTTTGAATCCTGATTTTATCTTTGAAAATACATATTGCGATGATAACAACGAAAAGAGGAGTCAAAGAATTGAGGATACTGGCTAAAGAACTGTCAATATTTTTTGCAATGGCGGAAGCAAATAAGAAGGCAGGCAGCAGGTTGCCGGTGATGCCTGACAGGATAACGACACCGATCTTCCGGCGATCCATTTTTCTTAAATGAAAAACCGCAAACGGGAGAAGAACGATCCCGGCAGAAAAAATCCTGAATGCAGCGATTAACGGAGCGGATAATTGTTCCTTGCTGTGTTTCATCAGGATGAATGAGCTGCCCCAGATTATGCAAAGTGATAGGAATAAAAACCAGTTGACCAGTTTATTGACTGCCATTGTAAATCGGTAACAGATGTCTTAAATCAAATCATGCAAGTTCAATTTTTTTAATTGTATTTTTAAGAATTCTATGGGAAAGATCAGCTTAAAGGAAATTGATACAAGGGCGCCTAAAAGTATTGATAAAGAAAAAACGAAAAATGAATTAGCGGAGATCCTGCAAAAATTAGACGAATTGCAAAACCTGCTTTATGCAGAATCTAAACATTCTTTGTTAGTCATCATCCAGGGGATGGACGCCAGTGGGAAAGACGGTGCGATCAGGAATGTATTCGGAAAATTAAATGCGCAGGGTGTCGAGGTAAAATCATTCAAAGTGCCTACTGCCGAAGAGGCGGCTCATGATTTTTTATGGCGGATACACCAGCATGCACCCGCAAAAGGGATCATACAGATCTTTAATCGTTCGCATTATGAAGATATTGTTGTAACAAGGGTACATAAATGGATTGACGATCACACGGCGAAGAAAAGGATGGAAGCGATCGATAATTTTGAAAGACTGCTAAAGGAACACAATAATACATCCATATTAAAATTTTATCTGCATGTATCCCAGAAAGAACAGCTAGACCGGTTAAATGAACGCATTCGTGACCCCCGGAAGCAATGGAAGTACAATGAAAGCGATTTTGCAGAGTCGAGGCTTTGGGATATTTATATGGAAATGTATGAGGATTGTTTTGAGAACTGTAACTATATTCCGTGGGCAGTTGTGCCGGCAGATCAGAATTGGTATAAAGAATATGTTATTGCTTCAAAGATTTTCGATACCTTAAAGAAGCTGGATATGAAATACCCGGGATTCAAAAAATAAGTCGCTGCAAAATTGAATCACTATTTATAAAACCAAAACTAATATTATGGGAATGTTTAAAGAATTCAAAGAGTTCGCTACAAAAGGCAACGTCGTTGACCTGGCAGTAGCGGTAGTTATAGGTGCTGCATTTGCAGCCATTATTTCATCTCTTGTGGATGACGTAATTACTCCATTGTTGTTAACACCTGCTTTAAAAGCCATAGATGCCCAGGACATTGACAAACTGGTCTGGGGCAATGTAAAATATGGCAGATTTTTATCGGCAATTATTAAATTTCTTGTAATTGCATTTATCCTGTTTTTACTTATAAAAGCAATAAATAGCATGAAGAAGAAAGAAGCGCCGGCGCCTCCTCCCGGCCCTTCCACAACAGATAAGTTATTGATGGAAATAAGAGATGCATTAAAAAGACAATAAATGAATGCAGCCCTTGTAAAAAATCAGCTAAGATTATTTCCCTAATTTTGAATCCCGTTATAGGTCTTATAACGGGATTTGTTTTTAAACTTAGAAATTCTTGTGAATAATTCCTCTTACCAGATAAAACTTCCCCAGTTTGAAGGTCCATTTGATCTTTTACTTTTTTTTATTGAAAGAGATGAGCTGGATATCTACAATATCCCGATCACAAAGATCATCAATGATTTTCTTAGCTACATACACAAACAGGAATCGCTGAACATTGAACTTTCCAGTGAATTTATTCTTTTCATTTCCACTTTGATGCGGGTCAAAGCCAAAATGTTGCTGCCCCGGAAAGAATTGGATGAATTGGGAAATGAAATTGACCCAAGACAGGAATTGGTGGATAAAATTCTTGAGTACAAAAGATTCAAAGAGGCTTCAGCGCAAATGGCCGACATGGAAGCTACAAGGATGCTGATGATCCGGAGGGGAAATATTCAGAAGGAATTGTCTCAAATAGGCGAAGAGAGCGGGGAAGGAACCGAGATACAGGCCATCACTCTTTTTAAATTGATGAAGGCTTTTGAAAAGGTAATGGTAAAGCTTCATGACAGGCTCAATAAACCCATTCACACGGTAGTACAGTATGACTATACCATGGAAAGCAGTCGTGATGCGATGCTGAGCCTTGCACAAAAAGAGAAGACGATTTCCTTTGAAAAGATTTTTGTTGATTGTGAGAACAGGGTGCATGCTATTTTTCTTTTTCTTTCTTTACTTGAGCTGGTACAACAAAAATTTCTGAAAATAATTATTGGTGAAGGGAAAAATAATTTTATTATCGAGTATAATGAACCGGAGAATCGTCTCGCCGAATTGGAACAGGAAATTCAATCATAAATTTTAAATCTTTAATCATGAAACGCTCAGCAACCGCAAACTGGAAAGGATCTGGCAAAGAAGGTAACGGGACAGTTACCGCTCAAAGCGGAATTTTTTCAGGTACGCCAATATCCTATCATACCCGGTTTGAAAAGGTTCAGGGCACCAGTCCTGAAGAATTAGTCGCTGCAGCACATGCAGGCTGCTTTTCTATGAAACTAAGTTTTGTTCTTGGGGCCGCTGGTTTTACCCCGGATAATATTGATACCAGGTGTACCATTACTTTAGAGAACGGAGCCATTACAGAAAGTCATCTTGAAGTAAAAGCTTCTGTGCCGAATATCGATGAAAAAAAGTTTAGTGAATGCGCTGAGGAAGCAAAAGCCAATTGCCCCATCAGCAAGCTATTGAATACGAATATTACAATGGAAGTCACTCTGGTGCAGGCCGTGAGCGCTTAGAAAAAGAACATGCCACGGCTCCACCACCGTGGCATGAATCTTTCACCTTAAGTAAAAGAAATTAATCCACCCCGAAAGCGAAATAGGTTACGCCCATTGAACCTGAGGTCATATCCATCATCGTAAATGCATACTCACCTTTGGGTAGCGCTTTATCGGTTACTAATACCCAATAACCATCTCTTATTTTTTTTACACTGAAAGTATATTTATCACTAGACTGCATTTTATGGTTGGAAAAAGGATTGGCCCCGCCGCTTTTCATCAAAAAAATTTTTCTTGCCCCCTTTTCAATATCTAATTTATATAGAGTAAATTTTGAAGGATCATTCATTCCTCCCATCATTCCCTGCATCATGCTGGGATCCATTCCATTTGCCCGCATCGCAGAATCCGATTTTGATGAAGAACTTTGCGATGAGTTTCCGAGGGAATAAACAAATGAAAGATTATTGCCCCCTGCTAATCTTATCGAAGATTTTGAATCATCAATCGTGTACCCCTGTTCGCTTCCGCCAAATCCAGCCATTTTTGTCTTGGCCGCCATGCCGGAAGCCCCCTTTTCCAGCCGCATTACTGAATAACCCGTATCCTTTTTATTCAAATAATACACTTCATTGCTGAATTCGGGTTCAGGATAATTCTGTGCACAAATGATATAGGCACTGCACATCATCACAGAAAGAAAAAATACTTTTTTCATAACTATTTCTTTTGCTTTTTTGATTTTCCACCGAATATCCATCCTGCAAAAATCTGAACGACATTATTTTTTGCATCAATAGAAGCAAATGATGGCGGCTGACCTGTAGCGCTGCTACTATATAATTTTCCAAGGCTGATGTTATATCTTGCGCCAATCAATAAACCCAAAACAGGATGAATTTCAGCGCCAACTGCAAAG
>JBIOGV010000087.1:0-12575 GCA_044448365.1 Chitinophagales bacterium | reverse complement strand
CGTTCATCTTTATAAACAGAAATATCACGTGCAGCTACAGCGGCATCAATTGTAGGGATCGGCACAGAAAGATCCATCGAGTTTTGCGAGGTCCATTTTCCCGTTCCTTTTGCCCCGGCTTTATCAAGAATGATATCGACCATTGATTTGCCTGTATCTGCATCTTTATGGGTAAAAATATCAGCCGTGATCTCCAGGAGAAAAGATCGCATATCTCCTTCATTCCATTTTTTAAAAACTTCATGCAGTTCATCATTGCTCAATCCCAAACCTCTTTTTAAAATATCATAGGCTTCACTGATTAGTTGCATGATCGCATATTCAATTCCATTATGCACCATTTTTACATAATGACCGGCTGCCCATTTGCCCATGTAGGCCACACAAGGTTCACCATTCACTTTTGCCGACACGGCTTCTAAAACCGGCTTCACTTGTTTCCATGCTTTTTCATCACCACCGGGCATTATGCTGGGCCCTGTTCTTGCTCCCATTTCACCACCGGAAACACCCATTCCCATAAAATGAATTCCTTTTTCCTGTAAAAAATTAATCCGGGTCAAAGTATCTGTAAAATGAGAATTGCCTCCGTCGATAATAATATCCTCTTTTTCCAGTAACGGAATTAAATTGTTGATGACATCATCAACAGGGTTTCCTGCCGGCACCAGCATCATTATTTTTCTTGGCTTTTTTAATTGACGGGTCATGGAGGATAATTCATATACTCCTTTTACAACGGTACCAGGATTGGCCGATGCCTCGAACTGCTCTGCCTTGGCACGGTTTATATCAAAGCCGACAACAGCAAAATGATTATCGGCCATATTCAATAAAAGATTGCAACCCATGGTACCAAGACCAACTATTCCAAAATCAAATTGCTCATCCATTGAAAGAAATTATACTGTAAGTTATTTAAAACATTTGTAGTAAAGGTTTCAGCATTCCAGGGTTCACAGGTTTCACAGTTTATTCAATTCGTGAACTCTGGAACTTTGGAACTCGTAAACTTTCAAACTCTATGGGTTATTTATTGTTTGGTGTTTTGCTGTTCTTCAATTTCTTCCATTTCCGGATGAGGCTGACCATGATGGCAGGTGACACAATGTATTTCCAACAAAGCGTTTTCATCTCCGTATTTTGTGGTTGCATTAAAAAAATCTTTATTGATCTTATTACTCATTTCGATCATTTTGCGGGCAATATTTTTTTCCGGATTTTCATCGCTGGCCATGTCCCATTCTGCTGTAGTGTCTGCTGGTTTTACATGGCAAAAATCACAATCAACCTTCAGAGCTTTTGTAAACTCATTCATTACTGTATCCAAAGTTGTTTCAGAAATATTTTTAGGCAGTACTTTCAGATTTTTAAATTCTTTCGGATGCCTGCTGGCTGCTATGCCAATAATGACAAAAGCAACCAGGCCTGCAATCGCAATAGCCTTTTTACTGTACTTCATTTTAAAAATATTTGGCTGTAATTTAAATTAAAAAGATTTTTTGCCGATCCATCTTTCAAAAAATTCATAGGTCCTGAGCATTTGATCGATGCGCTGGCGATAATTGCCACTTCTTGTTATTTCATGTGTCGCTCCCGGGTGCCTGACATATTCTACCGGTCGTCCTAAAACTTTCAAACTTCGATACATCATTTCGCCTTGCGTAGTGCCGGTACGACGATCACTTTCTCCATGAAAAATTATATAGGGTGTAGTAATATTTTGCACATAATTTATCGGGGATTCTTTTTGAAGAGTTGCTTTGGTAGCAGGTTCCCACGGATAACCACCGAAATAGTATTGTACCAGCCTCCACGCATTGCCTTCTCCAAAAAAAGTTGCGAGATCATACACGCCTCTTTGTGAGCATGCGGCTTTAAACCGATGATCATGTGCAATGATCCATGCAACAAGATAACCGGCGTACGAACCGCCTGTAACCAATAGTTTGGAAGTATCTACCCATTTTTCTGTCGCGACTGTTTTGTCTAATGCAGTCAATACATCATTTGTTGGACCCGTTCCCCAATCATTAATATTCGCTCTCAAAAAATCCAAACCATAGCCGCCGCTGCCACGGGGATTGCAATACACAACTCCATAACCTTTACTGCAGAAAAACTGGTATTCATGCCACATAGTAGTTTCTCCCGGTCCCCACATAGCGGAAGGCCCTCCATGAATCTCCAAAAGCAAAGGATATTTTTTCCCTTCTTCAAAATTTGCGGGTTTCATGATCCAGTACTCAATGGTCATCCCATCGTTATTGGTAAAGCTTTTCTTTTCAGGAAATGAGAGTTGTTTTATCTGGCACCAGCTATAATTAAAATAGCTGATCCGTTTTTCATTTTTGTGATCAGCATCTGATGTAAAAATCTCAAAAGGGTCTTTAATTTCTGTTTTAACAAAAACAAGTTTGTTGTTGGCAAGATCAAAGTTTATGACACCACTATTATAATCAGAAAGCTGTTCTACTTTTTTAGTAGTTATATCTGCACGATAAACAGGCTCCCCTCCATTACTTTGAGCATTGAAGTAGATGTATTTTTCATCATGGCTCCAGACAAGGTTGCCCTTACTGCGATCAAAAGGGATATCAATTTTATCTTTTGCAGAGCCATCGAGAGGCATAATTGCCAGCACAGGAATAGTTATCAATGAGGTTTTATCGTATTGAAAAGCCAGCCATTTACCAGATGGAGATATGGTTGGGGAATTGTAATTCATTTCTTTTTCGCCGATTATTTTTTTAAGATTGCTTCCATCTGTGTTTACAGAAAATATCTCATCTTCCAAAGAACGGTCGGGATGTTGCAAAGAATCGATATTGCCTGATAAAACGATCTGCCTGCCATCGGGAGTGAACCCGGCAGAATTGAATTGATAAAATCCTTTGGTTAGCTGAACAGGTTTTTCGGGAGTATTTATATTGATAATAAAATAATGATTAAAGCTCATCTCTGAGTTTACGCCCGATTCGTCCTGGAAATTTAATTTGTCAATGACCCTTGCTTTTTTATCATCTGCATCATTTTCCAGATAGGCCCTGATCTCTTCAATATTCCCATCAGGATCGGCTTTGGCAGTGGAATTTTTTAATTCTTCATTCTTATCAAAACCCGGTTTTTCATACGGCCACAGGGGAATTGAATGATCGGGATTGAGTAAGGAATCATTTAAAAGATCTTTGAAAGGAATATTGGAAGAAAATAATATCTGCTTTCCATCAGGACTCCACTTAGGCGTTCCTGCGCCGTATTTAAATTTAGTAAGCTGAACGGCCTCACCACCATCCAAAGACAATAAAAATATTTGCGGTTTTTCATCTGCTAAACGAACAAAGGCAATTTGTTTTCCATCGGGACTCCAGTCGGCCTGTGACGAACCATCTTTAGTGGTCAGCTGCCTGGGTGATGAATTCCCATCGGTGTTTACCATCCAGACCTGGTTTACATAATTGTACTCCCATTTCGAATTCTCATCGGGTTGAATTGCCGTAACCGTGAAAACAGCTTTGCTGCCATCTTTCGAAAGATTAATTCCATTAACAGACCTGATCTTTAACATATCCGTTACCTTAACCAGCTCTTTATTATTTTGGGAATAAGAATAAGAGGCAATAAAAAGAATTAAAGTCAGAACGAATAGCTTCTTCATTAACGAAATTTATCAATGAATGTACTAATTCTGACGGTTTCAGAATGGGTAAAGAGCGAAAAAGAATGTTCAATAATCAATGTTCAATTTTCAATGTTCAGTTCTTTTACAGCTTAAACTTCTTTCTATGGAAAAAAGAAAATACGACCTGGAGGATCGTCTTGTGAGTTTTACATACCGGATGATTGATGTAGTAGAAGCTCTGCCAAATACACGAGTTGAAAATTATATCGCAAGCCAATTGATTAAATTATCTTGTATGCGTCTGGCCGTTTTGAGCGGCATGACGCCTAGGGATAGTTTTAAAAGAGTTTAAGTAATGCGAGACTGCTTTAAAGATCATAATTAGAAAATAATTAATAAAGCCAGTTACAAAACTTGCCGATATCTTCAAAGAAACTGAAGAATTAATAGCCATAATTGCAAAAAGCATTGATAAGGCTCAAAAAAACAGGAAAGATTAACGACTTTACAGGTTGAACATTGAAAATTGAGTATTGAACATTATATTGTTTAATTAATTTTGTGTTCTATGAGCGATACTATTACAGCCGCCCCTGCACTCACAGCAAAAGATTTTGCCACCGACCAGGAAGTTCGCTGGTGCCCGGGTTGCGGCGACTATTCGATTCTTGCCCAGGTTCAGAAAGTAATGCCCACTTTAGGCATACCCAGGGAAAACATTGTGATCATCTCCGGCATCGGTTGTTCATCACGTTTTCCGTATTATATGAATACATACGGAATGCATTCCATTCATGGCCGGGCTACGGCTGTAGCAAGCGGATTAAAAGCTGCACGCCCCGAATTAAGTGTATGGATCGTTACCGGCGATGGCGATGGTTTAAGCATTGGCGGTAATCATACCATTCATTTATTACGTCGCAATTTTAATGTCAATATTTTATTGTTCAATAACCAGATCTATGGCTTGACCAAAGGACAATATTCACCTACATCCGAGACAAATAAAATAACCAAGTCAACACCATTTGGGAGTATTGATCATCCCTTTAATCCATTGGCGCTGGCACGCGGTGCTGATGCTACTTTTGTTGCAAGAAGCATGGATCGTGATCCGAAGCATTTACAGAACATGCTGGCAAGAGCTCACCATCATAAGGGAGCTTCGTTTTTGGAAATATACCAGAACTGCAACATTTTTAATGATGGGACTTTTGAGGTTTATACAGAAAAAAGTACAAAGGCTGAAGAAACCATTTTCCTGGAAAAAGGGAAACCGCTTTTATTTGGAAAAAATAATGAGAAAGGAATTAAGTTAGATGGATTTGCTCCAAAAATAGTGAACCTTTCCGATGGTTATAGTGCCGATGATTGCTGGATACATGACGAGCATGATATGTACAAAGCACAAATACTTTTAAGAATTTTTGATGATCCCCAAATGGAGGGACATCTTCCAAGGCCCTTCGGAGTATTTTATGAAACCGATCGTCCCTGTTATGAGGAGGTGATGGAAATGCAGATTAAACATGCCAAGGCAAAGAAGCCTGCCGATCTTAATAAATTGCTAAAGGGAAATGAAGTTTGGACGATCCAATAAAGAATAAAATTGAAAAATGTTAACAAAACAACAAGTCATATCTGCAGTTAAAAATATGCCAGATACATTTGAAACAGTTGAGTTATTCGACAGAATATTACTTCTAAAAAAAATTGAAGAAGGCAGAAAACAAATCAAAAAGGGAAAATCCTTCACCACAGAGCAAGCCGGGAAAAAACTTAAGAAATGGCTGAAGTAATCTGGTCTCCGCGTTCTCTGAAAGATATAAATGAGATTGCAGAATATATTGCAAAGGACTCCATTCAATATGCTGAAGAACAAGTAAAAGTTTTTTTTGAAAAAGCCCGAATGCTAGAGAAATTTCCATCATCTGGAAGAATGATGCCGGAATTACAAATCGCTTCAATTCGTCAAATATTGTGTGGGAATTATAAAATTATTTTTGAAATTATTAATTCGGAACGAGTTGCTATAATAACTGTTCATCACCAATCAAGACTACTTAAAAACAATCCTGCTTTAAAAAAGTTATTAAGAAGGAAACGAAATAAATAAAAAAGATCAATGAAAGCTCATTTCCTTTTTCGCATCAGCAAATATTTTTTTCCGTTTCCAGTTGTACCAGGGCTTCGGCATTGTTTTTTTCATTACCGTATCTATGCTGCGCATGCCAAATAAATTCCAGGCGCCTTTTAATTTACCGCTTAATGAAGGTTGAAGTGCCCGCAGGCTCATGGCAAAGCTGCTATCGAGATATTCCATATGATGCCAGTAACCAGCGGGCATAAACAACGTATCGCCATGTCCAAGGGTAAGATCATAACCCTGCGCCAGTTTTAATGCAGGAAATTTTTGATAATCCGGCGTACCATTGCCTTCATAATAATGTGAAAAATCCGCGAGACTTAATACTTCAAAAGGTTTTCTGTACAGCTTGTGTTGCTCCTCAAAAGGAAACAACAGCACTCTTTTCCTTCCCGCAAACTGCGTATGTAAAATATGAGAAAGATCAATATCAAAATGCATGTGCGTGATGGACGTTGCGCCACCGGTAAATAGCATAGGATATTTTTTTACAAAGCCTTTCATGAGATGTTCAGGCCAGGTAAAGTCTTTTGTCAATTCAGGCGCATGATCAAAAATATTGAACAGAAAAATTCTCCAGCCTGCCGGTCCCTGGCTGATCATGTTGATATACTCGCCAAAAGTTTTATAATCATCAGCCGTATTAATAGGCGTATAGGCGTCACTCTTTACATTATTATACAGGGGAACCCGTTTATCACCTACCAGTTTTTTAAAATAATCCCAGTTCCATTTGGTATAAGCTGGCCAGTCTTTTGAAAGATTTTTGATGACAACGGGAATACAGGGTTCATAAAATTCTTTTTTGAATGACTGCGGATCGATACTCTCAACAGTGGTGACTTCTTTCAGTAGCATGCTGTGCAGTTTTACGAAATAAACTGTGGTGAAAATACAAATTGTTTGTAAAACAGGAACCAGGGTCTCTTGTCTTTTGAAATGAAATAAGATTTATATTTAATTGTTCTTCCACCGTTTTCCTATCTGAACTAAGAGCACCCGGAATATAAGAACCGTTTATCAATACAATACCAAAACATCTTGTTATGAAAACCTATGTTTATGTACGAAGAAAATTTTTTTTCTTAAAACTATTTTTTATTCTTTCAGCAATTTCCCTGCAAACGAATGCGCAACAGTTTACTTCTTTTGTAAAACAGTTTATCAGCGTCAATGCTGATACGCTGGCACTCATACATGCTAAGATCATTGATGGTACGGGCAATGCTTCGAAAGTTGATCAGACAATTGTGATCATAAAAGGTCGCATTGCGCAGCTGGGTAATTCAAAAACTATAAATGTTTCTCACTCTGCAAAGATCATTGATTGCACAGGAAAAACTATTATTCCCGGCATGATCATGATGCATGAACATTTATTTTATGGCGAATCATTACCACCCTATTATCTTGGTCTTGAAATGCCCCTGTCTTTTCCAAGACTTTATCTGGCCGGTGGAGCCACTACGATAAGAACTGCAGGGAGCACGGAACCTCAGACCGATCTGAACATAAAAAAATCAATTGATGCCGGGAACATGCCGGGCCCTGATATAGATGTAACGGGGCCTTATATCGAAAGAGAATTTTTCCCCATCCCCGAAATACAATTCATTAAGAGTCCTGAAGAAGCGGAAAAAGAAGTGGCCTACTGGATGGAGAGAGGGTGTACATCTTTCAAAGTATATATGAATATTACCAAGGACGATCTGAAAGCAGTGATCACTCTTGCTCATAAAAACAATTTAAAAGTAACCGGGCATTTGTGTTCCGTAACTTATCGCGAAGCAGCAGAGCTTGGCATTGATAACCTGGAACATGGTTTTATTCCTAGCAGCGATTTTGTTGCGGGTAAGAAAGAGAACGTATGTGTTTTTGGTGCCGTGACGCCGTCATTAAAAAAACTGGATGTGAACAGTGAGGCCATGAAAGACCTGGTGAAATTTTTGATCGAAAAAAAAGTAGCTTTAACGTCCACGTTGCCGGTGTTTGAACCTGCTACAGGGAGAGAGATGATCCCGGGCGGTGGTGAAAATGCATTGACTCTTCAGGTAAAAGAAGCGGTTGAAAAAACATACAATGGTTCTGTGGGAAAAGATTCATCAGACGCTGCATTGTTTAAAAAAGAAATGGTTTGGGAAAAACAGTTTGCAGACATGGGAGGCAGGCTGATGGCCGGTGTGGATCCGACCGGGAACGGGCGTACGATTCCCGGTTATGCAGACCGGCATGTGCTGGAGTTATTGGTGGAAACAGGATTTACATTTTCGCAGGCAGTAAAGATCTGCAGCTTGAATGCGGCTGAATATTTAGGAAGAGATAAAGAGATCGGGAGCATTGCAGAAGGTAAACGAGCTGATCTTGTTTTAATTAATGGTGATCCCGAAAAGAATATTAAAGATGTAAGAAATACGGAAATCGTTTTTAAAAAAGGAGTCGGATTCGACTCAAAAAAACTTTTTGATTCTGTAAGCGGAAAAGTGGGGTTGTATTAATCGAATAAATCCGAAATACGAAATGGAAGTCCATCACCATCCACACGTAGAAAAGAAAAAGTTCAGAGAGTATTTTTTGGAATTCATCATGATTTTCCTCGCCGTGACGCTGGGCTTTTTTGCGGAAAATATCAGAGAGCATTATACAGAAAAAGCTCACGCCAAAGAATATCTTGAAGCATACCGGGATGAACTGTTGCAACAGCAGGTTGTATTCGACCAATATATAAGAGGGTATCAGCAAAAAGTTTTTGTATGTGATAGTATGAAAACCATATTCTATAATAAACAGGAAAACGAAAGGTTGGCCGATATTGCACGGTTGCTTGTTCCATCGCTAAAGTTATCAGATGTGCCTGTTAGCACCGCCTCGTATGACCAGATGGTGAGCGCAGGAGCACTGCGGAACATCAATAATATTCTGTTGCGTGATAGTATGGCAGCATATAAAGGGCAAATCGAAGAATTGAAAAATTACAACTCTCATCTAATTCAACATTTGATGCAGAACACAGAACTGGTGGGTGAATTAAGCGATTTTCATGATGTTATTTCAACAGACACTGCTGAATCATTTGATGCAGTGAAGCATATTCCGGATATGCAACGATTTGATCCTTTAACTAATGAACAAAGGCGCAGGATTGTATTTTTTTATGAGCAACATATATTTAAAGCACAATCTGATTTGTTGCTCTTGCGGCTTTTAAAAAGGTCGAACAAATATCTCTTAGAAATGGTAAATGCGCAGTTAAAAAAATAGTATAAAAAGAATAGTAATAAAATGGAAGTCCATCACCATCCACACGTAGAAAAGAAAAAATTCAAAGAATATTTTTTGGAATTCATCATGATATTTCTTGCAGTGACCCTTGGATTTTTTGCAGAGAACCTCAGGGAGAATATCTCCGATTCACACCGCGAAAAAGAATTTGCCCAACAATTATATGCTGAGTTGAAAGATGATTCTGCAGCAGTCGCAGATAAGTTAACTGCACGTTTCGCTAAAGAAAAAGATATGGACTACGTCGCCGGTTATTTTAAAGACAGCTCATTGACCTCACTGCCCGGTGAATTTTACCCGGCTTATACAACATCAACCTATCTGATCAATAGTTATGCTTTTGAACCCAGGGATGGTATCCTTAGTCAACTTAGAAATTCAGGGTCACTCCGGTATTTCAAAAGTATTGCATTGCAAAAGCTATTGGGTGATATCAGTGTTTGCATCAATAACGTGCGCTACAGGAACGAACAGGAATATCAATTTTTTGCAAGCCCCATAAAGGCTTTCATTTTGAAGTATTATGATTTTAACTGGATCAATCAATTAAGAAAACAAGATGCCGGTCCCGATTCAATCATACTCAACATCCTCAACCGGTATCGGCAGGGCAACAACACTATCGAAGCACACATTCTTAATGTTAGTTCACTTGACAGGAGCGAAGCTTCGAATATGATCCTGTTTTATAAACAAATGATAGTATCCTCCCGGACACTCCAGCTAAAAGATTATGTTGTCACCAATCATAAAATCCTAGAGGAACTGAGGCGGAATTATAAACTGAAATAAAAAACTACAAATCGCAAATAACAAACCTGTCTTGCGGCAGGCAAGATTCCAATAAGGAGGTAGTAAATGTTTTTTATGTTATCAAATATCTTTATTAATTAATTGTACATTTAGCGATAAACTTTTAAATGAAGGGAAATATTTTATTGATTGGATCCTGTATTGTTCTTTTCTTCCTCTACGCTTTCAAATTGAATAACCGTCTTAATTTTCCTTCAGGCACTGCTATTGAAAAACGAAATATTATATCCTGCGGCCCCGAAAAAAATAGATACAGAAATAAATACCTTGATGAGGAGATTTCGATCAACGACAACCGGAAATCGGCCGGTGTATTGAAAAATGGAGTTTTGTATTTAAAACTTGAAACACGAAAAGGTAACTGGTTTCCTGAAACGCACGATGGTGAATCATTGCCTGTATATGCTTTTGCGGAAGTGGGTAAACCAATGCAATTGCCGGGGCCGGTCATCCGTGTAACCGAAGGGGTTGTTATAAACGCAGAAATTCATAATACAATTCCCGGTTCTCCATTGGTATTGCATGGGCTTTATTCCCGCCCGGGAAATGTTAAAGACAGTATTTCCATACCTTATGGTAAGACATATAAGATACAATTCAAAGCAGGCAAAGCAGGTACCTATTTTTATTGGGCAACTGACGGTACCTATAAATATACAGATGCGTTTGGAGGTTTGCCTTATTCTACTGACAGCCAGTTATACGGTGCATTCATTATTGATCCGCCCAGGGTCAAGGCGGACCCGGAAGAACGCATCTTTATGATTGGTATCTGGAATGATAGTTTAGGTGAAGAGCTTGTAATGAATGGACTCACCTGGCCTTATACAGAAAGATTGTCTTATCAAAAAAATGTGCCTGTTCATTGGCGTTTGATCAATGCAAGTAACCAGGAACATCCCATGCATCTTCATGGTTTTTTTTATACGGTAAACAGCCGCGGCAATGCAGATACAGATAATGTTTATCATGAAAAGGAAAGATATCTTTCTGTAACGGAATTATTACTGCCGCACCAAACCATGTCCATCACATGGACGCCGGAAAGGGAAGGAAACTGGTTGTTTCATTGCCATACGCTGGTTCATATCATGGCGGGCAGTTTCCTGCGAAAAGAACCGGAGATGACAGAGGAGCATATGAATGATATTAGCACACATGCAAGAGATGGAATGGGCGGCCTCCTGATGGGAATAACTGTGTTGCCCTCTAAGAATGGAGATCAAAAAGCGCCGGATAAAAAAATACCGGAGCGTGAATTAACATTGATCGTGCAGGAAAAAAAGAACTACTATGATACATTAATGGGCTTTGGATTTGTATTGCGTGAAGGAAATGTTTCAACAGATGCGAGCGGCAGTATTCCAGGCCCGCCGATTATTCTTGAACGGGGCAAACCCGTCGCTATTAAAATTATCAATCACCTGCATGAAGCGACGACGCTGCACTGGCATGGGTTAGAGATAGAAAGTTATTTCGACGGTGTAGCAGGCTGGGGAAACAGGGGTAAAGAATTAGCACCACTTTTAATGCCCGGTGATTCATTTATTGTGCACATGACTCCTCCGAGGGCAGGCACATTCATGTATCATACACACATGCACAATATGGAGTTGATGGAAGGCATGTATGGACCTATGATTGTTACAGAGCCCGGAGAAAAATTCAACAACACAACCAATAAAATTCTTCTGATCAGCCAGGGAGGCGTGGCCGTTTATCCGCGTTTATTATTTTTAAATGGGAAAGTAAACCCGGATACGATGATGTTACAACCCGGAGTAAACTATCGGCTCAGGATCATTAATATCACGGCTTTAGGTCCTGATCTGACTGTCTCTCTTTTACTCAATGGTGTTCCGGTAAGCTGGCGTGCACTTGCAAAAGATGGTGCCGATCTTCCTATCGGGTTGCAAAAAATAAAACCTGCCAGGGATCAGATTGTTTCCATCGGTCAAACTGTAGATTTTGCTTTTAAACCCGGCAAGGCCGGCAATTATTTATTTGCAGTAAAAGATTACCAGGATTCAACAGTTCTTAGCAGAGTATTGAAAGTACAATAATATTTTTTATATTTTGATTAGGGGATTGATCATTTAGATGTCAGCCGGATTGAAAAATACGATCAGTGCAAGCTCATACATTTTCAAATATTTTTTATTCCTTCGTAAAAAAATAATTTGCACCATACAATCAATTGAGCAAACATGCCTTCCACTTCATTCCTGTTTCGCATAGCAAAAACTATTTCAGTTACAGCTATTGGGTTAATGGCTGCTCTCATCGTAGCAGGGAATATAACTGATTACTACACCAATTATTTTTTTGTTGCGCATGTAATGAAAATGGATACGATATTTCCGGCCAGCCATGTTCACTATAGAAGTATCAATAGTCCTTTCTTTTATAATGTGGGGTATATTTTAATCATTCTCCTCGAAGCAATGATGGCCATCTTCTGTCTAAAAGGAAGCTGGAGCATGTTTAAGAATTTACGAAATGAGGGCTCAGCGTTTCATTCTTCTAAGAATTGGGCAATAGCCGGAATTATAGTTGGAATCCTCATTTGGTTTCTGGGATTTGAGGTTATCGGAGGTGAATGGTTTTCCATGTGGCAAAGTGCAACATGGAATGGATTGGGGGCTGCCGAAAGAGTTCTCAGTTCTCTTTTTTTTGTCCTGGTTTTATTACATCTTAAAGATGAATAAGAATACG
>JBIOGV010000086.1:0-12583 GCA_044448365.1 Chitinophagales bacterium | reverse complement strand
TTACTTTGGTTTTTACTTTCCGTGAGTTGCACTCACTGTTATTCAAAATAAAGCCTGAAGGACTTTGTCGCAGATCCAAATAAAATTCAAGTTTTATTTTTCCAGCAAGCTGGTATTTTTCCATTGCACAAAAAGATTGATCGTTGAATCGGAAAGTTTGGGATGCATGGCGGGCATAAACCCGTGATCACCGGGCGTTTTTTGAATACGTGCAATGATATCATCAGCAGAACTGGTTGCTCCCGCATAATTATCCAGAGGTTTTTTATTCCCTTTACCCGCAATATGGCAGGGAGTGCAATTTGTTTCTATTACAGGTTTGATGCCGCTTTCATAAGTAATGGCGGCCGGTTTTGCCGAAGTTGTCTTTTTTGATGAAGTACAAAATTGAAAAATCAATACCGTAACAAACAAGAAGATTGCAATTGAAATTTTTCGCATGTCATTTTGATTTAGAATTATTATTTATAGTTTGTTCTTATTGCTGCATTCCCTGCATGGCACCTTGTGTACCTTCCGCATCACCCTTCATATTTTTTCTTTTGAACAATGACATATCCATTTGTCCAAAACGGAAAGAGAAAGTAAGACGCATCATAGGAACATCGGGCAAACGGTGACTTGTTTGAATATAAAATGTGCTTTCTGAATATTGATCAAACTTTCGTGTACGAAAAATATCATTCACACTAAACGTAACTGAAGCTGCATTTTTCTTTAAAAAACTTTTCTGAAGTGCCGCATCCACACCATAATTGGATTTTATATATCCCTGGGCTGCACTCTGCGATCCACCTGGAGGGCCTCCGCCGCCTGGACCAAAACCCCCGCCCTGGTTAACCGGCAAATTCGTTTTTGATTGATATGTGGCTGATAGTTGCACTTTGAAATTCTTTGGCAATTTGAAATTGCTATTGATCTTGGCAAACCAGCTCCAGATAGCATCCTGTGAACTACCGGTGATATTGTCTGTATTGATCTTTGAATTATAAATATTCACATTTGCATTCATATCCCACCATTTTGCAAAAGTATTTTGTGTAGTAAGTTCTGCTCCTGCCGAATGGCTGGAATTAGCATTCACAAACGTATTGATAGGATGCTTGCTGCTGCCAACAGTGATCGTGTCCAAAAAACGGGTGATCAGATCAGTTGAATGCTTATAATATACAGATGCCAAAAAAGTATTGTTACCCTTGAATGTTTTTGAATAAGATGCCTCCAATGAGTTGGTAAACTCTGGTTTCAGGCCTGCATTACCGCGGCTCCAGTTCAACTGATCCGTTGAATCAATAAATGGAATTAACTGCATAAAAAAGGGACGGTTGATACGGCGGGTATAACTTAATTGCAACTCCTGTTTGTTCTTTAATTTCTGACTCAGAAATACTGAAGGAAATAAACTGATCGGGTATTTATTTGTGAATTTCTCCTTGGTATCTGTTAACTCTCCCTGGTAGTCAGAACTTTCAGCCCTTAAACCGATCTTGTATCCAAAGTCTTTAATACTGTTCGTAAAAGTAGCATAGGCGGCATACACGTTATCCTTGTTCTTATAATTGCTGGTCGCAGAAGGGATCAACACAAATTCCCCCGAAGAAACATCATAAAAATAATTCTGCTGGTTATTGCTCAGGTTGCGCAGTTGCGTCCTTAAACCGGCTTCCAGTTTGGCTGCTCCTTTAAATGGAGTAACAAAATCTGTTTGAATGGTAAGAAATTTATTAGAGCCAGCATTTAAAATTTGTTGTTGTATGTTCCCGGTTTTTAAACCTCCACTGGAAGAATAAATATTTGTATTGTACAAAGCATCGCCGCCATTCTTTCCCGAAAACACATTTGCATCGGCAGTAAGCTCTTCACCCTTTTTCGGAAAACTATATTTAAAACCACCCTGGAATCCATAGGCATTAAACTCACGATGTGTTTTCGTATTTCTTTCACTATAACTTAAATAAGAACCACCGTCAAAGGCGCTGTCCGTTCGCAAAAAATCATGCGGATTAAATTCCCCATGCACTTTTACAACACCTAATGAAAAGGTGGTGCGATTGGTAGCAAAATAATCAAGACCGGCACGGCCAAAAAGAAACCCGCCATTATTGCGGCTGTTCCCATTCTGATCCACCAATAGATTAGGAGAAGTTAACAAACTCCGGATATCTGTTGAGCTGGTACTGCGATTTTTCATTTGATTTCCAAATGTGCTGAGTGAAAAATTTATTTTATTCTGACGCACATTGAAACTTCCCCCGCCATTCAAACCTCCGCGTTTATCAATGCCTGCAGTAACATTTCCATTGTATCCGCTCTTTTTATTTTTTTTGAGAATGATATTCAAAATACCTGCATTGCCACCCGAAGCATCATACTTGGCCGATGGATTTGTGATCACTTCCACACTTTCAATGGCATCAGCCGGAATCTGGTCAAGAGTGAGCGTGGTCGGACGGCCATCGATATAAATTTGAGGTGTTGCATTACGTAATGTAACATTACCATCAATATCTACATTTACAGAGGGAACATTCTTCATGACATCTACAGCCGTTCCACCGGCACTTACAATATTTTGATCTACATTAAAAACTTTCTTATCAATATCCATCCGCAACCTGGTGCTGGTGGTTGTAACAGTTACATTCCTTAATTCCTGAACATCTGTTTTCATCGTGATCTTGCCAAGATCTTTTTCAAAAGCTGAGGCCATTGCTGAAAGATCAGGCATTTGATCACCGCTTGGCTTGGGAGCATTTGCGTCTATTTTAGGCTGAATGGTTACCGACTGTTCAATAGGTGCATGACCCAAGGCAGTGATCTTTAATTTAAGGGCACGAAAAATAGGCAGTTCTTCAAAATTGAAATCACCATTAGCCTGGGTAGTTACTCCCTTCAATAAAACTTCTTTATTCTTCTTAGTAACGGAATCATATTTATTTTGGAGCAGCAACACGGAGCCATCGCCAATACCTTTGCCCGTGCTATCAACAAGTTTACCATAGATACGCCCAATGGCGGGCATCCCCTTTCCCCCACCCATGCCTGGCATTTGAGCGAAAAGACATGAAGAAGAAAAAATGATACTGACTAAGAATAAAAACTTTTTCATAAATGAGTTTTAGAGTAAACAACTTGATAAAACCAGGGCAAAACTATTTATACAACTGCGGGTAATGAAAGAAATGAGACGAGAGGTCGAAATGTTGCGACAAAAAGGAATGAATTCTTAACCCGCCTTATTGATAAGCATACTAACCGCGTCTTTATAACTATCCCCGACAGGAATTTCTTCAGATCCAATAAAAATACTATTCTTACGAACAGATGTTATTGCAGCAACTGAAACTATATACGATTTATGAACGCGGGCAAATTTTGACTGCGGCAATTGTTCTTCCAGGGCCTTTATACTCATGCGTGTAATAACCGGCTTTGAGCTGCTCCTGAGAAATATTTTAACGTAATCTTTTAGTCCTTCGATCCATCGTATATCCGCAAACTCAACTTTTACCAAACTGTATTCTACATTTACAAAGAAATAATCGGCAGGCGCTTCAACAGATCCTGATTTTTTTGTCCTAAGGCTGTGCAATTCAAATGCTTTATTACAAGCCTTTATAAACCGATCGAGGGCAACAGGTTTTACAAGATAATCTATTACATCAAGGTTAAATCCTTCCAATGCAAATTTTTCATACGCTGTGATCAGGATGATCATAGGTCTTTGAGTGAGACTTTGAATAAACTGCAAACCTGTTAAGCCGGGCATTTGTATATCAAGAAAAATAAGATCCACTGTTTGTTGTTGTAAAAATTTCAATGCTTCCAATGGGTTCCGGCATGTGCCGGCTAATTCCAAATAAGGGACCTGCTTAATATTATCTTCCAAAAGATCAAGAGCAAGCGGTTCATCATCAATGGCAAGGCAGCGAAGCATTAGTATTAGTTTAATACAATTTGAAGTGAGGCTACAAACCAGTTGTTCTGCTTTGTTATAAGTAAACTATGTTTATTTTGATAAAGCAAAGCTAAACGTCTTTGCACATTGGTAAGGCCAATGCCCGAATTTTTATCTTTCACCTCTGCAGACGCATCATCAAAGGTATTGCGTACTGAAAAAGAAAGAATATTCTTTTCAACTTTCAATTCAACATTTATTTCGGCGTGTTCCATTAATCCTGCCCCGTGCTTAAAAGCATTTTCAACAAAAGGTATCAAAAGCATAGGTTCTATTTCATAAGCTCCGTCCACGTTTTCCATGCAGGTTTTCATCTCTAAATTATTTCCAAACCGTTGCCGTTGCAGGTCTATATAGCTTTGCAAATATTCTATTTCTCTTTGTAACGACACCTTTTCATTAGTTTCGTATAACATATAACGAAGCAGGGATGACAGTTTGATCAAAGAAGGTTCAAGCAATTCTGATTTTTTTCTTGCCAGTGAAACCATGTTATTCATGATATTGAACATAAAATGGGGGCTTACCTGCGACCGTAAAAAAGATAACTCTGTTTTCAGGTTTTCGGTTTCTTTTTCCTTGATACGCTGATCTTCTTCAACTCTGTCCTGTATCATACGGAAGGCTGCGCTGGCAATGATAATAAAGAAAAAGAACGGGAGATTAAAAACAAAGAAGTTCCAGACTTTATAGGTAAAGTTTTCAATAAATAAATTAAAAAAGAATCGATCCCAAACTAACATAATACCCAATGCCACTGATAATACCAGAAAGTATTGACCGTATCTTTTTTTATAGATCAAACCGGGAATGAACAGATAAGCATTCGCATAAAAAAGAAGAAGGCGTATAAAATTGTCAGCAAAATTCAGGTAATAAAAACCGCTGTAGTTTGCATGTGGATGAACAGATGAATTGTTATCCATCACCGGCCTCAGTAAATAAGGAAATGCAAACAGTAATGCCCAAAACAGAACGTGGAGGCTGATTGCCAACCATTTTTTTGTATACCACTGACCATTCATGATGCAAAATACTTCAGTATTTTCCTTTATGCAGCTTAGTATGCGACGAAAAGGGGATA
Source organism: Chitinophagales bacterium (assembly GCA_044448365.1). Lineage (GTDB taxonomy): Bacteria > Bacteroidota > Bacteroidia > Chitinophagales > Chitinophagaceae > VBAU01. Next base: position 7,541 of record JBIOGV010000086.1, on the reverse strand, counting down.
TTTGTCTACAAAGGACATAAAAAAGAGGGAGAAAAAATTCTTTCAATGGTCATCAGCGAACAGCAAAGGATGCAAAATTTATCTACCCGTCGATACAAGTGAGGACTTTTACATTCAACCCCTTCGGGGTTGCTGCATCTCTGGGTTTTGTTCCGTGAGTTGCACTCACGGTTATTCAAATTAAAGTCCTCCGGACTTTATCTCATTAAACTATTCTCTATTGGCCTGAGCAGCAGAAATTATTTACTTGCAGGATAAAAAGTCCTTCGGGCTTCACTTCAATAACCGCTGATGCAATCAGGGGGGGTCCGGAAGTGATGATCGAGGCCAACCCCGAAGGAGTTGAATATAATTGCAATTCTTTTGTTAACTCAATGTCGAAAGGTGAAGAGGTTTACTATCGATAATCTTTGATTCAACCCGACAGCCTGCGGGTTGTGAAATCATTTATGTTTTGTTTCCGTGAGTTGCACTCACGGTTATTCAGATTAAAGTCCTTCGGACTTTTAGCTCAATAGAATTGGCGCACCAGAAATTATTTACATGCAGGATAAAAGCCCTTTGGACTTTACTTTAACAGTTATTCAGATTGAAGTCCTTCGGGCTTTAATGGCAAAATCAAAAATTACAGATATTAAAAGTAAGGCTATGGTCAGTTAAGCTCACTTCGGGGGATTTAGGGGACTTTCATCCAATTCACTTTCCCTGATTTTACATCTCTTGAATTACCACCCACCATGATCACAAAATCACCCGGCTCCCAATCATACTTCAGATCGCTGTTATAAAATTTCAGATCGTTGGTAGTGATATTAAATGTTACTGTTTTTGTTTCACCTGCTTTCAAAAATATTTTCTGAAACCCTTTTAATTCTTTCACGGGTCTTGTAATGCTTCCTACCAGGTCGCGGATATACAATTGAACCACTTCTTTTCCATCACGATTTCCTGAATTAGTTACCGTAATACTTGCAGTCAGTGTTTGATCCCCTTTTAATGTAGTGTTGTTCAGTTTCAGATCGCCATAATTAAACTCCGTATAACTCAATCCATACCCAAAAGGATAGACCGGATCATTGGAAACATCCAGGTAATTGGAACGGAATTTCTGGAACCATTTTCCTTCTGGCAATGGGCGACCTGTGTTTTTATGATTGTAATAGATCGGCACCTGTCCTACATTCTGCGGCCATGTGGTTGTTAACTTGCCCGAAGGATTCACATCGCCAAACAACACATCGGAAATGGCATAACCGGCTTCACTTCCGCCGAACCATACATTTAATATGGCAGGTACATTTTCACTTTCCCATTTAATAGCAAGTGGACGACCCGTGAATAATACAAGAACAACCGGTTTTCCTGTTTTTAATAATGCTTTCAACAAATCTTTTTGTGATTGTGGAATTTCAATATTGCTGCGACTGCTGCTTTCACCAGTCATTTCTGCCGACTCACCCAACGCAGCAATAATGACATCGGATTGATAAGCTACATTCAAAGCCTCCTGCAATAAGCGGTCTGTTGTTTTCCCATCTCGATCGAAAGATTTGCCAAACATACCTGCCCGTTGTTCAAATGAGCTATCATAATCCAAATAACATCCTTTTGCATACAAAAGCGTTGCATTGCTGCCAATTGTTTCTTTCACTCCCTGCCGCAGCGAAATAGCTTTTGAAAAATCACCGGCCACGCTCCAGGTACCCGGCATATTTTCTTTCGCATCTGCCAGCGGACCGATCAAAGCAATCGTTCCACTCTTTTTTAACGGTAAAATACCTGCCCCTCCCTGGAGGGGAGAATTTTTTAACAATACAAAACAATCAGCTGCAATTTCCCTGGCAGCTTTACGGTTGGCATCTGTATAAATTTCTGTAGAGGCTCTCTTGTCATCACAATAACGGTAAGGATCATCAAACAATCCTAATTTATATTTTGCTTCGAGAATTAATCTGCAAGCATCATCAATTTGTTTTTGTGTCACCTTACCTTCCGCTAAAGATTTCTTCAGTGTAGTTAAAAACCCTTCGCCCACCATATCCATGTCGATACCTGCCTTCAATGCCAGAGCAGAAACAGTTTGCAGATCACCCATTCCATGATCAATCATTTCATTGATGGCCGTATAATCGGTAACAACAAAACCTTTAAAACCCCATTGCTTACGCAGTACATCAGTCATTAAAAACTTATTCGCTGTTGCCGGGATTCCATCCACTTCATTGAATGAGCTCATTACACTTCCGGCTCCTGCATCCACTGCACCTTTATAGGGCAGTAAATATTCATTGAACATTCTCAACCGGCTCATGTCTGTAGTATTATAATCACGGCCTGCTTCAGCAGCACCGTACAATGCATAATGTTTTACGCAAGCCATGATGGTATTGTTCTTTGAAAGATCATCACCCTGGTAACCTTTCACCATTGCTTTTGCAATTTGATAACCGAGATAAGGATCTTCGCCAGCCCCTTCTGCAATGCGGCCCCAGCGTGGATCACGGGCAATGTCAACCATCGGCGAAAATGTCCAGCAAATTCCATCAGCACTTGCTTCCGTTGCAGCGATCCGTGCACTGCGTTCTATTGCCTGCATGTCCCAGCTGCATGAGAGCCCCAATGGAATTGGAAATACGGTTTGATATCCATGGATCACATCCATTCCAAAGATCAATGGAATTTTCAAACGGCTTTGCTCAACAGCCACCTTTTGTACATCCCGGATTTTTGATGCTGACTTAATATTAAACAATCCCCCCACTTTTCCTTCACTGATCTTTTTCCCGATATCAGAACTCCCAGTCTGACCTGTTGTAATATCCCCTGCTCCCGGTAAATTCAATTGGCCGATCTTTTCATCCAATGTCATTTTCTTCAATAAAGCATCGATGAAGGTGTTCATCTTTGCATCCTTTGAAACCTGCGCCTGAAGGTTGAATGAGGCAAAAATTAGTAATGTTGCAATTAGTGTTGATAAAAGTTTCATGTGATATTTTTTATTTCAACAAATGAGGTTTGATTTCTTTTTGCCAGAGAGCATACCCTTTGGCGTTCATATGTAATTTATCAGTAAGAAAAATATCTTCGAATGGCTTCCCATCTGGACCAATCATATCACTCCAAACACTAACGAATACAGTTTTCTTTTTTTTCTTCAGATACTCTTTTATTAATTCATTTCCTTCTATCATTTTTTTTTTCATGTTCCACCTGGAAGGGCTTGGTTTCATTGAAATATAAATAAGAGGAACTTTGGGATACTTTGCCCTGATATCAGTAAACAATTGTTTAAATCTTTCAAATACCATTTGGCCGGTAACAGTATTAGAAAAAGCCAGGTCATTTTCCCCGCAATAAATTACAATTTGCTTCGGCTCATATTTAAAGATGACATCATTTTCATATCTTATGAGATCCGGTAAAGATGAACCACCAAAACCACGGTTGATGATCGTATAACCAGGGAAATAATCCTGCACATCCGTCCATTTGGTAAATGAAGAACTGCCAACAAACAAAATCGCATGTTGCGGTGGCGGCTGAATGCTGTCTTTATGTTTGAAATTCTGTATATCATTCCAGAAAGGAAGCTTTTGCTCCTGTGCATAAGCAACACCTACAAGAAAAAATAAAAGCAGGACTATTTTTATTTTTTTCATTTTACATTTTCCTTTTATGACCCATTTGACTTTTATGACTTATTTGACCTCTAAAACCTTTGTTCTGTCTGAAACCCCATTTTCATTGACTGCTTCAATAGTAAAATAATAAGTTTTTAGTTTATCCATGGCTTTAAACCAATATTCATTATTGTCGTAAACCATGATGCAGTTATACAATTTATCCTGCGCGGTGCCATAATAAATATTGAACGCATAGGCATTTGAAACAGGATTCCACTTTATCCATCCACTTCTTTTATCTTTCTCTGTTCTTAACACAAAAAAAGTTTTGACAGCATCGGGTTTGGGTCCATTGCCATTCCCAAAAATCCGAAAACCGCTTATAGCAAATTTCCCGGTGGGCATATGTATATTTTCCAATTTCACGAATCTTGCCTGTACTGCTTTTTCTAATTCAACATACTCATGCGGAACATCTGTTTTATTGTTGCTTTTATCAACCAATAAACTCCACTTCCTGCCATCAATTGAAGAATACAATTTGTATTGATGATATTGATCATTGAATTTACCAAGACGATTACTATCAACATCCTGGTCTGCATAATTGATTTGAATAGCATCCACCGTAGAAAGGTTGCCCAGGTCGGATTGTATCCATTCCCCTTTTTCTCCTGATGCTGCACTCCAATATGTTTTCAGGTCCTCATCATTGGCATTGTTGGCAGCATAACTTCCCAGGGTTGATGAAACTGTAATCGATTTTTTATAATTCAGTAAAAACCAATTTGCAAATCCGTCTCCATATTTATGATCGGAAGCAGCGGGAAGAAAATGAGGGTAATCGCCAAAAGCTGTATTACACCACATCACATCATCTTTATCAAAACCAGCCGGCCAGATTCCCAGTCTCCTTTCAAAATTATTTTTTACAGATAACATGATCGTGCTAATATGCCAGTAGTGGCCATAGTTATCCTGGTAAGTGGAGCCATGCCCGGCACCTCTTGCAAAACCTCCCAACTTCATACTTAACGGATCGGGCTGAGGCGTTATTTCTATTCCGTCAAAAAGTGGTTTGCTTCCAACAACTACCCCATCTGCATATCCGCTGAATTCAGTTCCCGGTGCTCCATACTGAAAATAATATTTGCCATTGTGCTTTGTCATCCAGGAACCTTCAATAAAAGGATCCAGGAAAGTATTATCCATATGTTCACCAAATCGTTGCCAGCCATAGCGCCAGTCCTGCAACAAGTACATCGGCATACGTGTACCGATCGGCTGAAATGTTTTCCTGTTTAACTCAACACCATAAGTTGGATAGGTATTGCTGCTTCCATTATACATATACAATCTTCCATCATCATCCGTAAAAAATGCAGGATCCCATCCGCCGATTTCAAAGGAATCAACCAATGGTTTCCATTCATTAGCCTTCGGATTCGTACTCATCCAAATTGAAAATGTTCTTGTGTAAGTAGAACCAAAGACGATCATCGTATCACCGATAATTCCAACAGCAGGTGCACAAAGCTCATCATAGGTCCCTGTGTTCCACGGTCGTAAAAATTTTTTTGAAATATAATTCCAGTGCAGCATGTCATTACTCCACCAATACCCCCATTGATTGGTACTGAACAAATAATAATCTCCTTTGTATGTGACAATAACCGGATCGGCAGTAGCCCTGTGTCTTCCCCATTCGGCAAAATCGGGAATGGGAGTGTACCCATAGTCTATATTGATCGGATTGCAATAAGTTTTTTGCTCCTGACCGGTTGGGGTAAGTTGTGCATGACCAAAAAGAACGGAGAAGAAAAAAGAAATGAAAAACAGAATACGCATATCAATCAGAGATTTTCAAGTTGGCAAACTAAACGTTATTATATAAAAAAGCGGTTCAAATTTAAGTTTCTTTGATCCATATACAATTTTATAAATAGGGTGCAGAAAAACCCAGGGATAATAATCCTGATTTGATTTCCGGGCAGCTTGTAAACAGGTTCCATAATAAACCGGTACGATAATTTTCAATCATCACAATGATCGGCCCTTCATCAATAGCCAGGTAAGAATCAGCAAACCATCCATTATTCAAATTAAAGGCGTCATTAAATCCATATTGCCCCCAGATCTTATCACCCAGTTTGTAATAAAAAAATTTCAGCGCTTCCATAGATTCCGTGGGTGTGTATGCCATCGAAGAGATGGCCGCTGTGGGTGCTATCACTCCAACATCATTTGTTGGTGAACTGGCCGTGTATCCACCCTGTATGTCACTTGCCGTAAGTCCCCAGCATAAATTACTGTAGCCATAAAAGTTTTTCGGATTGGCTTTGCAATACTCATAATTGATCTTTGTATGATTCAAAGTTTGTGTTTGATAATTTGCGTATGCATCCGATAAACCATTGGGATCAATTCCAAGAAAAGAATAATGTTCAAAAAACAAAGGGCCTCCGTTTGCTTCTCCCAATGGAAGGGCATAACCATAATACAAATTTCCGTTCTTCATAGCCCCATTTCTTGCAAACCCGCTGTCATAAACAGTTTTGGGGATTCCATGCGTTGTTGAAGAGGCTGCAAGTACATAGGTTATCAAAGTTTCATTCCAGCCCTGCACCGGCACATTCACTGCCCAATCATAATCGGGGCTCCAGTTCCAGTACAAGACATCTCTTCCATTTTGCCTGAACCAATCCCATTCCACTCCATTCCAAAGATCGTTGATATCATTTCGCAAATTTGCTTCATCAATATTGGCTACATCGAAATATTGACGTGCCGTCAATAAACCCATCATCATGTACGAAGTTTCAACAATATCAGCGCCATCATCATTTTGCGCAAATGGAACTACAGCGCCCGTGGTTCCATTCATCCAGTGAGAAAAGGCGCCATGAAAGTGCTGTGCCGTATTTTTTAAAAAGCTGACGACCTGTTGTACTCTTGCCAGTCCTTCGGCCCTGGTTATAAAATTTCTGTTGATGGCCACAGGGATAGTCATAATGCCAAAACCGGAGCCGCCGGTAGTAACCGTTTCGCCTGATGAATTTCTTTCTCTTGCAAGACCGCTAACCGGGTGGCCAAAATCCCAGAAATATTTAAAAGTCTGTTGCTGTACAAGCGTGAGCAATGAATCATCGGAAATCACCGGGAATTTGTCAGATGAATCAATGGATGTGGTGAAATTTACTGAAACCGCTGATTGCAATGTGCCGCCCTCTTTTGATTTTAAAGCTGTCGAAACAGATAAAACATATGGCGTAAGAAAACCAAGAGAAGAAGCTGGTTGAATCACTATAGTGCTGTCACCGCTTTCATACATGGTATTGAATGCTATTGATGCACCTGAATTATTTTTAAAACTTACAGCACCACTTACAGAATTAGGATCAATTGTTGTGGAAAATGAAAATTTTATTGCAGGGTTTGTATTGACTCCATAGTAAGCATTACCGGACAGGATCCCGTCAATCCTGAGCGAATTAAAATGAAAAAAAGGATGCGGAGGCGGAATGGAATTATTGTCGTTATTTTTCTTACAACCACAAAAAGAGATAATCACAAAATAAAAAAGATAAACACTGTTTACTTTCCTCATGATCCTTTTAATCATATAAATCATGGTTCTAAATATTTCCCTTTTTTAACTCTTCTACTGCATGATCGGCAGCTCTTGCAGTAAATGCCATATATAAAATAGACGGACTCTGATTGCCGGTACTCGTCATACAAGCACCATCCGTTACAAAAACATTTTTACATTGATGCAATTGATTCCATTCATTTAATAAAGAAGTCTTCGAGTCGCGACCCATTCTTACTCCGCCCATTTCATGAATATCCAAACCAGGCGCCCAGTCATTTACCTGGGTATTGATATTCTTAAATCCTGCTGCTTCCATCATTGCC